>JBIKNE010000020.1:0-11315 GCA_044358855.1 Bacteriovoracaceae bacterium
TGATTTTGCTGCTACGGTGAGTTCTGTAGGACTTTCAAACGATGCTTATTATCATTCTGCCTATCAACTCAGTATTTTTCGTCAAACCGATTTAGAAAATTTTTTATGGGGAAAAGTACGTGCTGGTATGGGGCTTGGTATGCATTATGCTGAACGGGGACTCGAGCAATACGACAAAACTGAGAAAGTAACAGACTTTGCACTTGGTCCATCAATTCGTGTTACCTGGGAAGTTCTCCCTTACATCGTCATTGGTGTTGAGTCATTCATAGGTATAGGCAGTGCAGACATTATCATCTTATCCAGCCAACAAATCAGCACATTATTCCTAGGGGTAAGATTTTGAAAAAAATTGTAATTACCCTCTTTTTAATCCTTGGCTCCATCACTTCATCTCATGCTGTGATGGAAGAAAAGATTGGTCACATCTACGTGGCCGGTGGCCCAGGAATTATCAGCCTTGGTAGCGCCAGAATCGGAGTGCGTGATTGGGAGTTTGGCCTACTCAATCGAAATGGAATCGGTTTGGCAAAATTGTTTTATAAAGGAAACGTTTATGCAGGTTTCGGACCAGCCTACGTAAATGGTTTTGGCTTTTACGGTGCGATGGGATTTGAGTGGCCATTTCTTGCAATTTTCTCATTTCGCGCAGAAATGAATACCGTTCATAGTTTCAATAATTACTCTGAAGGCGGCATATTGGCCGGCTTCACTGTCTATTTGTAGGAGATTTTGATGTATCGAATAATTCTCATCATTTTCTTTCTTCTTATGATGTCCGGTTTTCGTATCCTTTCTTCAGAAAGATGGAACAACAAAGAGTCCTCTCCAACTCTATGGGTAAAGGTTTGTGATGACATGATTGATGCTGAAATTGATGATAATGATTTATCAACAAATGATGCTCTTTATGGGCGCAATCTCGACGTAAGAGCAGTCGTTGAAAGTATTATCCGTGATGTAAATAAAGTTGATAAATCTTGGATTCGCCTTGCCCTCTATCCTGACGACCCTCAAAATCCCGGAACACCTGCAACGGGAGACGACACGTTCACGATCGCATTAGCAGAGAATCGTACCATTGAGATTTGCGAGAACTCGCCAACAAATCCTTTCCAAGGTGGAGAAGCAAGACCTGAGGTTGAAGGAAGTGAGGTCATTGGCTGTAAAATTCAAATGAATCGCAAAGCCAGGAAAAAAGCACGCGGCTTTACTGGAACATTGACCCATGAAATTGGTCATTGCCTGGGTCTTGATCATCCACAAGAAACTCGTCACGCGATTATGTCTTATTTTCACTCTGAGAAACAATATCGCTTAATGATCGATGACAAGATGGGATTGATTCATCTTTATCCAGAAGACGGAATCTCATTAAAAGAAAAACCGAACCTAGGGCTTAAGTGCTCTAAGGACTAGTGAGTTAGGACGCCTCGACTAACTCCACTACTCCGTCTCGCAATACTTGAATCCGAACTCCAGCGTTCGCAAGTTTTGCGCGTAGATTTGAAAGATGACTATTGAGAGTTTTATCCGATACGTTTATATCGCCCCATATTTTTTGAAAGATGGTGCTCTTGTGAGTTTTATTTTGAGAGCACCTCAAGAGATGCGCCAAAATCTTAAGTTCCTTAAGTGTGACATCAATTAATTCTTCGCCGGAACGAACTTCCATCATTTGCAAATCGACTAACAAGTTACCTAGACGCAAATTTCTCTTTTTATAATTTTGAATACAGCTTTCTACTCTCAACTTAAATTCCGCTGGCCCCATGGACTTTGAAACAAACTCAGCACCTGTTTCAACCATGACTTCTTTTAGCGTTTCAGGTGACACATCAAATGAAACAAAAATGACGGGGACATCTTTAGTATTTTCAGCAGTCATTAATTCTTTTGAGACACTGAAGCCGCAGGATTCAACTAAGTGAATATCAATTAAATATGCATCGAGTTTTTTAGCTTTACAGCAATCTATAAACTCTTCTTTAACGGTAAATGTCTCAAGATTGAAATTTGCCCCTAGCTTAAAAGCTACGACAGCAAAATTAGATTCTTGATCATCGAGATAAGCAACGTGATACATTAAAGAAAATTCCTAATGAAATAAGCTATCTAGGATTTTAGCCAAAAAGTTTAGGAATTTGAGACAAGATTTCTGGGCCGAGGCGCTAGGCAGCAATCACTTCTCCCAAAAGAATTGTTCCGCCACCCACAGTTTACGCTGCTCTTCAGTAATTATTCTTCCCCAGCGCATCTTAAGAAGCACGGCCTTAATACGAGAGCGAGCAAAACGAGTCAATTTTCTTTTTTGAAACGACACATAGTAGCGCTTTGGAGATGGCAACAGCATCGCCAAAAAAGCAGCTTCTCTTGGGTTAAGTGCCGAAGGATGTTTTTTGAAATAGTGATAACTGGCATTACGAATGCCGTAAATTTTTGGACCAAATTCAACAATGTTGAAATATGTTTCTAGAATTTTTTTCTTAGGAACGGCCTTCTCCATTTTTTGGGTCAATATCATTTCATGAATTTTTCGAATGATACTTCGACTGGATGAAAGAAAAACATTTTTCACAACTTGTTGAGAAATTGTGCTGGCACCTCTTACAAGACGACGCTCTTTCACACTCTCATTAATCGCTTTTTTCAGTTCATCGTAATCGACTCCCTGATGATCATAGAATCCCCAATCCTCAGATAGGATGATCGCCCATTTCCCATAAGAAGAAATTTGATCAAGCCTTACCCAATACGCAGGCGCCTTAGGCCGAAATTCATACTCTACTTTCTCTTCAATATTTTTTGGAATGATCACATGAGGCCACTCGCTGTTCATGCGAGAAACATCGTCGGAAAAATACATATAAACAGGCATAACCAGGACAACAAATATGAAAAGCCCCAAAGCAATGGGGAGTCTTCTGAGCCAAGGTTTTTTACGTTTACTACGGGCCATAAGGCTTTAATTTACAACATTTTAGCCACTTAGGGGAGCACTCAAGACAAATATTCGAAATTCCGAAAAGTTAGCCTGTGAAACCTTATGCCGGGCTCCTCTGCGCCCTTATAGCAGGCTGCCATCAAACTCACCCATTAAAGGGGATAAAGGACATACGTCCTGGCACCACTTCTTTGCAGGAAGCCTTATTAATACTCGAAGATCCAAACCGGGTGATTAATAACGCAACCCAACCAGGTACACAGATCTTTCATTGGGAAGAATTCTCTCTGCAAATTGAGCATAAAATTGTCCAGGCCATATTCCGTAATCCAACAGCGAATGAAACTTCTTTTCTTTATTGGCGACATGCCTACCGACAAACTCCTACTCAATTAAAAAAAATCAAAGATACCAGTCATTGGCAACTCACTGTTCCTCAGGCTGGACTAGCAGTCATCTATGACGAAGAAATCGATCAAGTGACAAAGGTTGTACGTTATGAAGCACCCTAATCAGTGGCCGCGCCAAGCAACCATTTTATGGAAGTTCAACTGGAGAAAAAATCCAAACTTAAAATTCGTAACATTTTTTGCTGCGGTCATTCTCTTATTTAGTACCCTTAAACATTTTGAGCACTCGCCTACCAAAAAAACTTCTTGGCATACGACTCAGTGGCAGTTGCCTCATACAGACTCAGATCGCACACCTGCCTCAGGAGATGAGTGTCTACCACACACTCCCAAGCTTGTTGAGCTCCAAAAAGAAAATATTAAACTAAATCACCTCAAGAACCATTCCATCAAAGGTTTTTGGCTACATTTAAATTTAGCAAAACTAAGTTTTGCAGAGGCACGGTTTCTTTCTTTTTTTCCTGCCTCCCCTTTTCTTCCCATCGCTGACCAGCTCAAAGTTTGCCTCAACATCCCATGTCTCTTTAATCAACTGTCACAAGACATAAGTGGAGAATACGGCGAGCTGGCGTGGAATTTCTATCTTAAATCCGGCATTGCGATTCAATGGAAAGACGGGGAGAACTCTTTTAATAAAAATGAGCTGCAACTTCTCTGGCAACTAACCTCGCAACTTCCTTCTTCGTTTCTGCATCAATCAGAATTGCGAAAAATGAGTAAGTCTCCACTGCGCGAGGGCATCTGCTTCAATACAAGCAACTCCGAGGTGGAATTATCAACTCAATGTTTAAACAATGAGGCTTCGCCCGTAGAGACAAAAAAAATTATAGTCGCGGGTATGTCCCACGCTCTTCATTCAAAACTAAAACCAACGGAACAAGAGTATTTCACATGGCAAAACAAAACATGGAAGAAAACAGAACTTGAGCGAACATTTTTTGCTCAACAAGTGGCACAATATATCGTTCAATTTGAAGCGACTCCTGATTTACAAACATATTTTAGAGATACACTTTTTAAACGTGATTGGTCTCTCGCAGGAGAGATGCATCGAATGTTCAAAAAAGATCAGTGGGTTTGGCGAGACATAAGGAATCGTCATCTCAACGATTGTCTCGATTTACATAAGTCCGCTCTATTTGAAAAAAAATCACTAAGAGGTATTGCCTCATTATCAGTGCCACATCCAATTGCAGTTTGTTTAAGAGAGACTGCGGCGCAAGCATTTTTAAAAAACAGACGCCAATGGTTAAGCCAAGAGAATCCACGCCAATGTGAGTGGATGAGTTCATTGGCTTCTGGGGCCGTTCCCGTCGAAGAATATGTTAATCACTGGGAAAAGCTATTAGCGCGAGATATTGATCAACTCGAATGGCGTATGAGAGCAGATGGTCCTAAGTGGCTATTACAACATATCAAAAAAGAAGCTGTTCTCGCCAAAATGGATCCTACTTGGGTTTATTTTCAATGCCATGATTCACCAAATCCTAAAGGTTGCTACGAACAAGGTTTAACAGGTCTTGTAAGGGAACAGGAGCGCGGCCCTGCTTCAGAGAAAGAGGAATGGCTCAACGACTACCCATTTGAATCACTCGAAGAAAGAGTGAGTGAAGATGTAGGAATAAAGCGTCAGTGGTTTTTAAGCCACATAGAAGAAGAGGCAGAGAAGGCCTGGAGCAGTTGTTGGCGGCAAGGCCCCAATGAGATGGTACTTTTAAAAACATCTCCTCAATGGATCAGTTCAGGCGTTGAATATGTTGATGGTAAGTTTGTATCTTGTTTGGAAAGCGCTTCAAGTAAGCTTATGAGTCATATCATTCAAGACAATTCACCTGAGTCACAATTCTGGAAAAATGAGCTCAAATCACCTTTAAGAGATTGGTGGAAAAAGAAAATACAGGCAGAAGCAAATAAAGAGCGTTCATGGCTTCTACTACAATCTGAACAAATTAAATCAAATCTATCGCATGACTTGATAAATCAGATGAAAGGACAGCAAAACTTTAGTGCCAACGCTCAATGCTTAAATCGCTTATCTTATCATTATCCTACTCGCATGTACTTTCACGAGCGTCGACAACTCAATCAAAATTTTGGTGTACGACTTTGTAAAGAAGTACTAGCAACGGTTTCTATGAAGAAAGCGGTTAGCTCTTACAAAAAAATGCGATGGAACAACTTCGGAAACGAATTAACTTCACAGCTGCTTACTCGCTGGGAAGATCGCACGCGTCGTTTTTGTTTTGGTCGAATTCCTGCACAAGAAATAAGAGACCTCATTGACACCGAAAAGATGAAAGGATGCATGAGAGAGCAATTCGACCTCTCGTGGCCGGAAGCTTCAACTGAAGTCACACAGAAGTTTTCGCTACCTGAGGACAGTCTTGATGAATTTAAAGACGAAGTCATTACCATAGCGGAAGCCTCACTCCTAAAACAATTTCAGAAATGAGTGGCTGCTCTTATTTTGATAAAAATTTATGTCGCTCATGCACAGAGATGGATAAAGATCCATCAGATTTGCTCATTCAAAAGAATACACTTCTCCAGAATATCCTAAGTATTGCGCCTGAAATTTCGACACAAGGTTCTTCTTGGGGGTTTCGAGACAAAATTAAGCTGAATGTAGGAGGAACTCTTGAATCACCACTCATTGGACTTCTTTCTGTTGATCTAAAAAATGTAACAGAACTTCCTCATTGCCCAGTCCAAGCAACTATATTGAATGAATCAATTGCTCCAATAAAAGATTTTATTACGCGCTGGAAACTCACTCCGTACGATATCAATTCACGCAAAGGCGAACTCAAGGGTCTGATCCTTAGCTGGTCTCCCACGACAAAACAGAAGATGATTCGCTTTGTATTACGTTCGAAAGAAGCTCTCGATCGAATCCGACTCGGACTTTCTGAGTTAGGTGAGTTCAATGTTGTTTCGGTGAATATTCAACCAGTTCCACATGCGCTACTTGAAGGACAAGAAGAGATCGTACTCTCAACTGCACAAACTCTTATTCATCAGAGCGCCAATATCCGTCTCTCTTTTTCTCCGCAAAGTTTTATGCAGACCAATTCAAGTGTCGCAACACAACTTTATCTCGCCGCCAGTGAATGGCTTGCACCTTGGAAAAGTGCTCGCGTGCTGGATTTATTTTGTGGTGTGGGTGGATTTGCCTTTCATTTGGCAAACTCTGGTCACGATGTTTTAGGAATTGAGATTAATTCCTCGGCTATCAAAGAAGCTCAGCGCATGGCCCAGGAGCAAAAACTGACAGCAGAGTTTAAAGCAGCACCGGTGTCTGAAATTGAAAACGAATGGAACACATTTGATCCTCAGGTTGTCGTGGTCAATCCTCCACGCCGAGGCTTAGGCGAAGCTTTAGGCCTTATCAAACGGCAAAGTCCAGAGATCCTGCTCTACTCCAGCTGTTCTCACGAAAGCTTAGCGACCGATTTTTCCTTGTTAAAAGAACAATATAACGCACGCCGCACAAAAATCTTTGATATGTTCCCTTTCACTAATCATTTCGAAAGCTTAACCCTGCTGGTCCGACGATAGGGACTACATAGGGGCGCAATTACCATAAATTTTATTTTGAGTGGTCCGATGAGAATTATCATTATTGTTTGATATATCAAACAAAAGTATAATAACATTAACACAGGAGGGCTTTCATGATGATCCACCATTCAATCCAACTTCTCAGAGAACTCCACGAGCTCGAAAACGAGATCAAACTTTGGGAGGATCTTACTCGTAGAATGGGTCTTGAGATTGACTCAAGGGCCATTTTGCACCTCTTACTCTCCAATAAAATGAAAAATAATCACACGGCTTTGACGGACTCTAAACGAGTCTCCTAGGATGCCAAGTGTACCTAAAATTTTGGAGGACTTCATGAAAGCACTTCTCGCTTCTTTGCTCCTTGTTGCTGTTGCCCTACCGGCCATGGCCCAAGTAGTAATTCGTCGCCCGATTCCTATTCCACCACACTATCCATACCCAGGTGATCCTTGGCGTGATCCTTGGCGCCAGCCAATGCCTCCACAAGATTTCTGCTACGGTGATCGTTTTGATCGCGTTTCAGAACTTACTCGTGAAGCAGCTATCGTTCGCCTAGATCGCTTCGAAGTTGAAAAAGCTGTAGAGTGTTCACTCACTTCTTCAGGCCTAGATACTGCTTCTGGTAAGTGTTACGAAGCAAACGGTGACTTGTTCGCTCGCTTGAACATGTCTTTCACTGTGAATTGCAATACTCGCAGTGGTTCTTCAAGACTCCGCAAAACAACAATTAAGTACTACTAGTACTGGTCTTAATCGTTGCTCCTTGTTTCGGCCAAAAGGTGTCACTCACCTTTTGGCCTTTTTAATGTCTCGAACAATTTAATTTTCTTTTTATTGATATCAAACTGCCAACGTCGCAGCCCTTTGCGAATGATTGCCTCTCCTTCATTATCAATTCTCTCGTTCAACCATATTAACTCCGCAGCATCGCCCCCCATCTCGAGGTTCACGCGACTATGAAGCGGAAAAGGTACTCGGGATGTCAGCGTTGAATAAGGATAGAACTCTACTCTTTCAACCATTCGTGCACGCAGAGGATTTTGATAAATATAGCGATAAACTTGGTAGTAATAAGCATGACTCTCAATCAGACTCCACTTGTAGCGACCGCCCCACAAATGATTTGTCCCATCCGCTTTTCTCATGATCTTCACGGCGGTATTTCGCATCAAGAGATGCATCACCTGATCTAGGTTACAGCGCGGAGTTTGCACCAGCAGATGAAAATGATTATCCATCAAGACAAACGCATGAATGCAAATCCCGAAACGCTCTTGAACATTTTTAAGTTCATCAATAAAAATTTTCCAAACTTCATTCATCTCAATTGGATAAAATTGCTTGTCATTTGTTCGAGCTGTTACGTGATAAGTATGAACATCACTGCGAATCAAAACGTTTCTCGGCATAATTACTCCTTATAACCCGTTACCTCTTGGCGCTATGTCGGCGCTGCAAGCGGTGTTAAAATTAAAACGGGAAGGAGTAAGCCTGAGAGATTCCTCTCAGACCTAGGTGCCTTGTACACCAAGGGGTTCACAGAGAACATGGAACTGACAAAACATGGAGCGTGAGCTTGCCCCTTCCCGCCTCTCTTTGGTGCAAAAAGACGGGAAAATTCCTGAGTACTAACTATTTAATTTTCATCAGGTGACGCTTCACTGCGTAAGAGATTTTTTCCACTCACACGTCCGTTTTTTACCCGCGACTTGTTAGCGATAGATGCCGATTCAACAGAGTGATAAAATTAAAATGGGAAGAGGTAAGCCTGAAAGATTCCTTTCAGACCTAGGTGCTTTGGACACCAAGGGGTTCACAGAGAACATGTAACTGCCAGAACGTGGAGCGTGAGCATGCCCCTTCCCGCCTCTCTTCCTGCAAAGAGGCGGGAAATTTTCGGAGCAATAACTATTCTATTTTTTTAAAGTGTAGCTTCACTGCGTGAGAGATTTTTTCCATCAACGTGTCCGTTTTTTTCCTCTAAACTTTATTCATGACTATTTATGAAAAATACGGTGGCTTCGATTTTTTCCATCGATGCATTTATGGCCTCTATCTCGACATGTTTGATCATCCCGAGATTGCTTATCACTTTGTTGGCGTTGATCTCGAGCGCTTATCCAAACTGCAAACGCAATTCTTAGTGCGCGCTATCGGTGGGCCTGATCAATATCAAGGTGGACCGATTAAAGAAGTGCATTTAAAGATGAAGATCACACCTTTTGAGTTCAATCAGATTGCCATCGCGTTTCGTGGAGTCTTTGAAAAAGCAGGTGTGGCGAAAGAGGATGTCGACACCATCATGACCTTTATCGCCTCTCATCAGAACGAGATTGTGACTGCGAAATCAAACAGGATCGATCGCTTTATGCGTCCTATTTATCGCTTTTGCCGGCGCTACTTGAGTTGGCTTTTCCCCAAAGACAGCAGTTGGATGAGAGCGGGACGAAAATAATTCACTCTAATTCAATAAAGAACTTTCTCGTATCTCCCACACATAAAAACTAAAAAGCCGAACGTAATTGATGTAACTACGTCCGGCTCTTCTATGACGTCCAATGAAGGACGCCTTTTCACAAAGGAAATTCATGGAAGAGTTAGCGCGGGTTCTGATCCTCGTTATCTTGACGATACAGCTTGCTGTTTTGCTCAAGATAATTTGATCGGATTTAGAGGGAGGGGAAAGCAGCCTCTCCCTCACCGTTTTAACTTCCAATCCTCAAATTCAGCATAGCTCTATTTCATTGAGCGAATCAAACTTTTTAAAAACCAGAAACCTAAAAGCTTTTTGGCTTTCAAAGAAATTCACTTAGGAAAAATCTTTTAAAATTTATCGGTAAAAATAGAGAACCCAGCTCGACTTGTTATAGAGGAGCTGGGTTCTTCCATGACGTCCAATGAAGGACGCCTTTGCAAAAAAGGAAGTTCATGGAGGAGTTGATCCGGGTAAACTTCCATGAAATTCAATTTTAGTGATCTTTAACCGAACTATGCAAACAAACAAAAAGGCCCGGGTTAAACCCAGGCCTTCTCTACCTAAAAGTGCATGACACCTTTTGGAAATTTTAGAACTTGTAAGTCATAGCGACGCGAGTGAGCAAGTTTTCAGAGTTCAATACTCCGTTCGTTGCACCTGTTCCGCCAGAATCACGGGCCACAAGACCATCAACTGCAAAGTCACCAAACTTCAAAGTAGCACCGGCTGCAACAGTTGTTGTGTTACGGCGAGTACGCTTTTTGTCTGGGTTAGCAGCTACTACGTTGGTGTTAACCAATGGCAATAGATCTTCATCATATTCGTTATCTTGCTCATTGAAGATACTCTGAGTGATTGAACCACGAAGAGTGAGCCAAGAAGCAGAATCATGCTCAAGACCGATGACGACTGGAACAGCGTAATCGTCAATTGTTGCTTTACCATCATCTTTTGTATCAAGCTCACGCTTGTTCAAAACATAAGATGCTTTGTAGAACAAAGTCGCTTTATCGTTAAGCTTAGTCTCGCGACCATAACCAACGATGAAGCGATCAGTGCTTGCATCAGCTTCACCTGTGTAAGCAGGAGCTGCTGGAGTGGCTGCTGCTTGAGAAACTGAACTCTCTTGCTCCCAAGCAGAATGGCGCCAGAAAGCAAATACGCTTGCTTGATTGTCGATACGGTATGTTCCACCGATTTCATAACCAAGTTTACCTTTGAATTCTTCTTTATCGCCTGCACCAGAATCAAGATCACCCTCGAAAGAGTTAATCAATGAAACGTTAGCAAAACCTTCGATCTTGCCAGCCACAACACCTACACGAGCAGTAAGAGTCTTGCTTTCAAGATCTTCAAATGTGCCGTCAGTGTCGTCTTTATTTTGTGAGTAAGTAAGGTTTGCACCCCACTTCACACTTGATTCACCGGCCAAGAAAAGATCGATTTGGTTATCTTGATGAACAACACGACGATTAGTTACAAGGTAGCTACGAGCTTCTTGAGTTTGTGAAGTTTCACCACCGAAGTAGGCACCTACGACCATATTATTCCAGCCGTAAAGAACACCACCTTCAGCCTGTGGGCGAAGATTGGTATCTTGCTTTGTTCCCGCGGCGCCATCACCACCCAATTCAAAAATTGCGGTGTCTTTGTAGTTATTTGCATGAGCAGCGTTTAAGAAAATGTTGCGATTATCGTTAATATACTGAGAGCCTGTGATCTCTTCGCCCAAAGCGACTAGACGTGCTTTGGTAGCAAATGCTGGAGTCGCTATGACTGCCAAGGCTGCTCCAAGAACAAGATGCTTTTTCATATTACACTCCATTTAAATGCAGGAAGAGTTTTCAAAAAAAAAGGGCCAGCAAGCTGGCCCCTTTCTTTAACTTTCGTTTAGAAACGGTAAGTCATTGATACGCGAGTC
>JBIKNE010000383.1:0-3053 GCA_044358855.1 Bacteriovoracaceae bacterium
ATGGATATGGATATCACCTGGTATTATCGCAACAACTCTACTGTCGGTTACACCTACGCGAATTCTGAACGAATCTGGGTGAATGCGAAATTTTATCGTAAATACGATGCCGCTGGAGTCGCCCGCAATATTTTTCATGAATGGACGCATAAGCTAGGTTATGGCCACAATTCCAAGGCCAATCGCCCATATACGGTTCCTTATGGCCTGGGCGGTAAGATGGAAGAACTCGTTAAGAAGCATTTAGCGAATAATCCCTGAATAATTTACTGCTCTTGAGACCAAGAGCAACAGCATCTTCTAATGTCTCCTAAAAAAAGGGGACATTTTTATGAAAATTTTCGTGCTATTTTTTATTGCGATAGTGAACGTCGCTCAAGCGCAAGTCTCGGCTCCGGAAATTACTCTCAACACAATGTCAGAAGTAGCAGGTGCTAAGTTTGTTGAGCATCACTTGAATTCAGCGGAAACACTGCTGACTGACGGAACAGTTGCCTTCGTTAAAGAGGAAATGGCAAAAACCGGTTTCCCCATGGGCGACTTTGCTATCATGTGGGGCATTGGCGGATCGGCAACCGATCAGAATATGACGAAAGACGAGTACACACGCATCTGGCGTATTATGAATTACCTCGCCGACAAAGGTTTTCGTGTGGTGATGAACACTAAAACTCGCGGTTCTCAGTTGAAAGAAATTGTTGAAACAGAAGGTGTTTCAGTGGTGATTTTTTCTGCTCATGGAAACAACACTGGTTTCTATGATTTTAATAGCACCCGCATCGGCTATGATCTTTTTACTAATAAAGCGCGCTCACTCTATCAATTTATTCTCTCTGCCTGTTATGGCAGCGAATCTCGTCAGTACTACGCACCACCTGCTGATATGATTATGTACACTTGGTCAGGACTTACGAATAGTTCAGATTTGGAAGCTCATTTAATGAGTGCGAATTGGTCCGGATTAGAAGGCAGAAATTTAATCGAGCATTAATTAAAAAGGGCCTCCAAAAGGAGGCCCTTGTTACGACTTACATTTTTTCGATAACTGTCGCCACACCTTGGCCCAATCCAATACACATCGTCGCTAGTCCATACTTTGAATTGGTATGCTGCAATTGATGAGCAAGCGTTCCAGTGATGCGTGCGCCTGAGCAACCCAATGGGTGACCGAGAGCAATAGCACCGCCGTAACGATTTACTTTCTTTTGCCCTTCACCTAACAAGCCTAAATCTTTTAGAACGGGAAGAGATTGAGCAGCAAAAGCTTCGTTCAATTCCACAACACCCATATCTTCCATTTTTAGGTTGGCAAGTTTGAGCGCTTTCTTCGAAGCTGAAACCGGGCCATAACCCATGATCGATGGCTCACAGCCAGTCGCTGCCATAGATACGATACGTGCTAGAGGTTTGAGTCCCAGAGCTTTCGCTTTCTCTTCACTCATGACAAGAATCGCCGAGGCACCGTCTGAGAGCGCTGAGGAGTTACCGGCCGTCACAGTGCCGTTTTTTGGATCAAACACTGCGGGAAGTTTGGCGAGTCCATCAGCGGTGGTTTCTGGGCGAACCACTTCGTCAGTTGTAACGAGCATCGGAATGCCATTTTCATCATGGCCCATGACCGGCACGATCTCATTTTTAAAATGACCTGCTGTGGTGGCAGCGTGAGCACGACGGTGAGATTCAGCGGCGAACTCATCTTGTTGCGCGCGCGTGATTCCATGCATACGACCTAAAAGTTCGGCAGTAAGTCCCATCGCGCCGGCGCCTTTAGCGACCGTCTTTCCGAGTTGCGGATTAAAATCCACTCCGTGAGTCATTGGTACATGGCCCATGTGCTCAACACCGCCGATCATATACACATCACCTTGGCCCGCCCAAATACCTTGGGCCGCCATATGGAGTGCTGTCATAGATGAGCCGCACAGACGATTAACCGTCTGAGCAGAAACTGTCAGGGGAATATCTGTGAGAAGCTGTGAGTTGCGAGCGATGTTGTAGCCTTGCTCGAGAGTTTGCTGCACACAGCCCCAGATAATATCTTCGATCTCGGCGGGATTAAGTGCCTTATTGCGCTCGAGAAGAGCGCGCATTAAAGCAGCGGAGAGTTCTTCGGCACGAACATTTCTAAAGACCCCGGCCTTTGAGCGGCCCATGGGAGTTCTAACGGCATCGACAATTACTGCGTTTTTCATAGGTACCTCTTAAGCGTGGTATTTTTTGTTAATATTCATCATCTCAGTCATGGTCGGGGTGAACTCATAGAGTTTACCCAAGTGCTGCCATTTCTTGGCATGCGCGGCGAGTTCTTTGAGCCCAACCATGTCCGCCCATTTGAAAATGCCTGCTCTAAACGGAGGGAAGCCAAGACCCAACAACAGACCCATATCAACTTCTACGGGAGTATTGACAATTTTTTCTTCCAGGCAGCGGGCACTCTCAATTAACATCGGCAGCATCATACGCATGATGATGTCTTCATCAGTGACCGTGACAGTTTGTTTGATAAGTGGTTTCACCAAAGTATAGGCCACGTCAGTGACAACTTTTTTCGGTTTACCCTTTTTATCCAACTCGTACTCGTAAAAGCCTTTGTTATTTTTTTGTCCAAAACGCTTCTCGGCGTACATCACTTCCAGCGCATTCTTGCCCTTAAAGCCCATACGATCAGGAAACTCCGCTGCCATAATGGCGGAGGCGTGATGGCCGGTATCGATACCTACCACATCCAACAAGTAAGCTGGTCCCATCGGCCAGCCCCATTTCTCCATCACCTTATCAACTTTCTGGAAGTCAGCACCGTCTTCTAAGAGGTGTAAGAAGCCGTTGAAGTAAGGGAAGAGCACGCGGTTAACTAAAAAGCCCGGGCAGTCATTCACCACAATTGGAGTTTTACCCATCTGGGTGGCGTACTGAACACCGCGAGCGACCGCTGCTTCAGAAGATTTTTTACCGCGAATAATTTCTACCAATGGCATTTTATGAACCGGATTAAAGAAGTGCATACCTACGAAATTTTCAGGGCGAGCTAATCCTTCCGCCAGTTTCGTAATTGA
>JBIKNE010000386.1:0-3032 GCA_044358855.1 Bacteriovoracaceae bacterium
CAATTCCCACGACAATACAGAGTCCTACCCAAACAGTAAGATAGCGTTCAAAGAATCCCATGTGACTTCATCCCTTTAATAAATTGCTCAATCTCATCTCTCACACGTCGATAAACCGTCAGAATTTCTTCTTCGTTCGACATCGCTTTGGTGAGTGCGGGTGGGTCTTGAAAGCCTACGTGAATAATCTTGCCACCTGGGAAATAAGGGCAACTCTCCTTGGCGGCATCACAGACGGTCACCACATAATCAAAAGTGACGTTCGGGAGTTCTTCAGTTGTTTTTGAAAAATGCGTCGAGATATCTACGCCCGCTTCTTTCATCACCTTCATCGCCCGCTCATTCATGCCGTGCTTTTTGGTGCCGGCCGAATAAACGTTAAACTCATGACCCCAGTATTTGCGAGCAAACCCTTCCGCCATTTGAGAGCGACAAGAGTTGCCCGTGCAAAGAAACATAATATTTTTCTTAGTCATATTAACAGCAACTCTTTTTAGCTTTTGCCTCTTGTTTACCGTTAAAAGTCTCAGCATCATTCATCGTATGATAAGTTTCCCAAGCAATACCGGAAGGATCTTTGGCCCATGCCTTAGTCGATTCAGCATAACAACAAGTTGTACTGCCTTCCCCATAGACTCCGAGATCGGCTTTCTTGAGACGTTCAGCGATAACACCTAATTCATTGGCCTCATCAACTTGCAGCCCAAGATGATCGACACCTTCAATGCCTACACGAGTGGAGATGGCAAAATTGATGCGCGGATCTTCTAGCATCCATTTGGCGTAGTCTTCTTTTACTTTGGTCGGTTCCTGGCCAAAAAGCGTGGAATAAAACTGAATCGAGTGAGTGAGGTCTTTGACTCCGACGTGAATATGAAAACGCTTCATACATTTCTCCTTGTTAGCAATCGCAGCCCTGACCAAGTTGAAAACACTCTTGGACTTTATACTGTTTATAATCGTCTTGTTGTGAATCACAGGCGCAGGCGAGCTTCTCGAGCCCGGCCTTCATTCTTTGCAGATCAGCTATCTTTGTTTCGATTTCTGAAATTTTATTGAGAGTTTTTTTCTTCACGCCCCCGCAAGTCATGCGCCGTTTGGTATTGAGTTCTAAGAGTTCTTTCACTTCAGCGAGTGAGAAGCCCAGCTCTTGGGCTTTCTTGATAAAGATAATTCTCTGCGCATCTTCTTCTTGATAGGTTCTAACTGTCCCCTGCGCTTGAGGTTCTCGCAGCAGTTCTTTCCTTTGATAGAAACGAACCGTCTCCACCCCTACTCCCGCCATTTCTGCTAATTTTCCAATTGTGATCTTTTCCATAGACCCATATTACCCTCCGTACCATGGTACGGAGTCAAACAAATTAAAAAATTAATTCAAAGTTATCAGGAATCAGGCGCTTAAATGCGGTGTGTTTGTATCATTTGCCTTACAAGTGCTCACTCCCATCATGGCATACAACGGACAATATCCACTTAGTCCAGTCATGACAGGAATTATCCCCAAGAGGTACCAGTAATTAGTAGGCCCCCAATAGGCCAGACTCATAAGAAACAGCCCCACACCCACTCTAAGGACTCGTTCTACCGGATGAATATTATTTTTCATAATCCTCCCTTCTTTCGTTGAGGGATTATAGGCAGATTGATGAGTGGATAGGTGTGCAATGATAGTCGCAACTTCTTCACATCTCATCTGATGGCATTTCAAAACACCACCACTTCACTCTTTAAAAACTAAAAAGCCCCGCATGAAGCGAGGCTTTTTAGTTTTTATGGAGGTGACGGGCGGATTTGAACCGCCGGCTTTACGGTTTTGCAAACCGTTCCCTTGGGCCACTCGGGCACGTCACCAGAAATAAAAAAGGGAACTCCATACTCGGCAGTTCCCTCTGTTTTGTCAACGAGTTAGCGTGATACGTGGCGCTTATGCTTCGCGAATAACGTACTTATCTTTACCTTCGTCCACCATCTCCTTGAGCTCTTTGCCCACTTTGAAGAAGGGAACTTTCTTCGGCGAAACCTTCACAACTTTACCAGTCTTCGGGTTGCGACCTTCGTACGCTTTGTAATTACGATTGGCGAAAGAGCCAAAGCCACGAATCTCAATACGTTCATCGTCGTAGAGAGCTTGAATCATACTGTCGAAACAGATGTTCACAATCTTCTCCGCTTGATGATGAGGAAGATTCGCTTGTTTCTCAATCATGGCAATCAAATCGGCCTTGGTCATGGATCTCTCCCGAAAATGGAATATTAAAGCCTTGTGACTATTTTATCGGAATTTCGCAAAATTACTAAAGGGGGTTCTACTCTTTTTTGTGGCAGCTAAACCCTTAGTAATTTGGCTTCATTATACCCTAACCCTCCGAAAACTCATAATCCCTACCTCCAATACCTGAGTAATTCATCTTTAAGGTTAAAATACTCTAAAGCTCTGCGGCAAAAACTACCGATAAGACGACAAGGAGTGTCTTTTTGCGACAGTTTAAACACAACCTCTTCTTCTCTCTTATGCTGGCCTTCTTGGCGGTGGCTTCCGGTTGTAATGAAACCGCTCCTGCTCTACGTCCAATTATTACCAACGCCGGACAAACAACTCCTCCACCAGAACCTGAACCTGAGGAAGACAAGCGTCCTGATGGCGCAATCTTTTTTAAGAACGATTTCTGCGCCTGTAACAATGGCAAGTCAGTCATCATCTCGAGTTCAACTTGTATTAACTTCTGTTCTACAAAACAGACACAAGGTGTGGACACACTCTATTTCAACTTCACGATTGGTGATGAACTTTTGGCGTTAGGTCTTAACAGCGTCTCTGATTGGTGTACCGTAGCCATTGGCACCAGCACCAACCCACTATGTTATCTCTCGGTGAAATCAGAAACTGGTGATGAGCCAGTTATCACCTTTGATGTTCCTGCAGGTAAAAACTCCTTTACTGCGAACATCTCCGCTCTCTCACAAGACAAGACTTATATTTTGACTTTGACTGAGGACAATACAAAGGCGAAATCAAATTCAATTCAGATGAG
>JBIKNE010000021.1:0-11252 GCA_044358855.1 Bacteriovoracaceae bacterium
GCGACGCTTTTAAATTCAGTTCAACCTGAAATGGCGGCAAATTTTCCAGAAGTATTTGCGATCTTGATTGGTAACGAAGTCGCTTACCAAGCAAAATCTGCCTCCCCAGATAAAATAGCTGCATGGAAAAATGTGGCTTCGGCCCCTTGGCAAATTCTTGAGCAGGGCGATCAAACGCTATTTATTCTCGAACAACAAGGTAAACGCGTAGTCATCAATCTCGCAAACTGGCAAAGCAAAGACTCGCCATTTGCATTACGTTTATTCTCGCAAGATGGCCGGTTGCTTTTAGGATCAAAAGACGAAAAACGATTGATCGATAAAACCCACTGGGTTTGGGAAATTCTCAAGCAGGCCAACCAACAAGGGGTTCAGCAATTCGGTGATGACTTAATTGTCGCCTACTCCAAAATACCTGGAATGAACTGGGTGCTCACCTCTAGTATTAGTACCGCTAGTGCTTTTGCAGTGGCAGGTTACCTAATTGATAAATCATTATTTTTTGGTCTACTCATTTTAGGTGTAGCAATTTTGGTTGGAATTTTTGCTGTTCGCCCGCTTACTTCGCAATTAGAAGATTTAGGAAGCTTAACATCGGCAGTGGGCTCAGGTGATTTTTCTAAAAGAATAAAACCGCGTACTCACGATGAAGCCGGAGCGCTGGCGGATTCTTTTAATTTGATGGCTGAAAAAATCACTATCTTCATGCAAGAGATGAAAGAGAAGGCGCGACTAGAGAGTGAACTTAAAGTTGCTCAGTTAGTACAAAATGCTTTTTTCCCACCCACAGAATCAATTCTTCCTGGCATTGAATTGAAGGCTTTTTCTGCACCAGCTAGTGAGTGTGGTGGAGATTGGTGGGGCCATGTTGAATTTAAAGATCACACATTACTCATAATTGCCGATGCAACTGGACACGGTGTCTCTGCCGCTCTTCTCACTGCCACCATCAATGCCTGCAAAGAAGGTCTCCTTGCTCTGGCAGAACTTGATCCCTCGCTTCCTGCTTCTCCAGCAAGAGTTATGCAATATTTAAATCGCACGATTTGTTCATCTGGCGATAAAATTCAAATGACCTGCTTTGTCGCCAGCTGGCATCGCTCTTCACGTAGCCTCATTTATTCAAATGCCAGCCACCAACCTGCCTTAGTTCTCGTAGCCCCCAAAGAGCGTGCCATGGATAAAAACGACATTCGCCCACTCCTAGAGGCAAACGGGGCACGCTTAGGTGAGTCCCGTGAATCTATATATACTGAAAATTACGTTGAGCTTCCCCTTGATGCTAGGATGGTGCTTTATACTGATGGGCTAACAGAAGCAGCTAATGCCGAGGGGGCTCCCTGGGGGCAGCGACGTTTCTTGAAAGCTCTTTTGGAAACTCAAGACGGGAATCCGATCCCCGTGGTGGAAGCCATGCAGGCCTATCACCAAGGGACTACTTACGAAGATGACGTGACAATCGTTAGTGCGAGGTTCCTGTGATCCAGCCGAATCGAATTGTTCTCTTTTCAAAAGATAAAGACTTCTGTGAATTGCTGGAAAAGCAAATTGCAGCAAGATTACCTTTTCAATTAAATCCTGACTCGCTGGATGCTAGTGCACTTGTTCTTATCGACGAAAAAGGCGCTCCTCCTCTTTCTGACATACTCAAAACATCTCCACGAGATTTTGTTAACTGGATAGGTCGTCAAGACGACTCAAAGCATGTTGAATTTATCCTTCAACATAAACTCAACCATCTGATTGGATTTGATGCGCAAAGAACGCCTTACGAAATTTCACAGTTATTGAATAAATTTGAATCTAATAAACTATGGGGTCTCACTCCTTACCTTGAGAAAGGAACTTCCACAGATGGCTTCAGCCTATCTGAGTCGAAACGTGAAATGGTTAAGATCGACGATATTCTTAAGGGTCAAGATTGGAGTGATTTTTTCGATTCACCTATAGATTATCTCACCTTGGTCGCCAATGAACTTGTCTCAAACGCTCTTTACAACGGCCCCGAAGAAAAGCGCTCAAACAAAGACTATCCAGTTGATCGCAAAGATCCTGTCTTCCTCAAAGGTAGTGAGTTGGTGCAGGTGAATCTTGGTATTGACTCCCACACTGTAGGTCTTTCTGTGATGGATTGCTTTGGAACACTCAGTTGGGAAAAAACTGTTGAGAACCTAAATCGCAGTTTCACCGAGAAAACAGTTCAACATAAAAAAGGTGGAGCAGGACTTGGACTGTATCTCGCTTTTTCTCACGCTAATCAATTTATAATAAATCGCAAAGCCGGTCTAAGAACCGAAGTCCTATGTATTATTGAAAAGAATCGTCGTTATAAAAATTATAAAGAACGTATTAAATCTTTCCATTTTTTTGAAGAGGCTTAAATCTCATGAGTAAGTTGAAAATAGACAAACAATTATTAGACGGAAAACTCACTGTTATGCTTGCCGGCACGATTGATGAGGATGCGGATTTTCTTCCACTCGAAGGACTATCTCAACCTGAAATCGTATTTGATTTCCAACAAATCACATTATTAAACTCCTGTGGCATTCGTGAATGGATTAGCTTTATTGCCAAACTTCCAGCACCTACGCGTGTGACCTATCGTCGATGCCCGCAAATCATTATTGAACAGATCAATATGGTTCACGGATTCTTCCGCGAAGGCGCATTGATAGAAAGTTTCTATGCTCCCTATTATTGCGAAAAGTGCGATAAAGAATCAAAGCTTTTGCTTAACACTTCTCAAGTAAAAAATCGCCGGGCCCCTGACGCGACTTGCCCCCATTGTGGTGCAGACGGTTTAGAGTTCGATGCGCTGGAAGAGCAGTATTTTTACTTCTTAAAAAATCAAGGCTAATGAATGCTCTCTCTCTATGATCACTTGTTTGAACCGATGGTCGTGCTTGATTTGCAAAAGAAGGTTGTACATTTCAATCCTGCTTTTACTATTTTCACCAAGCAACCTCCGCGTATCTTAAAAAACATTGAATTTCTTCATCAACTTTTTGATACCAAAGACTTTGATTTTGAAGGATGGATTGATCAAGGCTTCCTCAAGCTTGAATTACGTGTTTCTCCTGAATTAGAACTCATCCATGTCAGAGAAGCTAATACGTTTTCTCACGTCGTTTTGCGGCAGTTTCCAGTGCAACTTGCTGAAGGAACATTTGTCGCAGTCGCCATTCATGATCTCTCGATTGAACGCAACCTTTTTGATAAATACCGTCAGCAACTTGAAGAATTGCGAAGTACGCACGCTCAAATTATCCAGGCCGATAAACTGGCGACCTTAGGTGAGATGACTGCCACCATTTCACATGAAATCTCTAATCCTCTCACCATCGCAAGCGGTAACTCAGAATTAATTGAAGCTTACTTAGAGATGCCTGAGCCACAGAACTCACTCAAAGAAATTACTGCAGCCAACACCAATATTCGTGAATCGATTGATCGTATTCATACCATCATTCGCAATATGAAAAACTTCCTCTGGCAGAGTGAAGATAATAAGGAGTATTGCGGACTAGCTGAAGCAGTACAAAGCTCTCTCGAGTGGCTAAGAGCGCCGCTTGAGCAAAGTGGTGCTAAAATTGAGACGCAATTCAATACGCAAGATACTATCGTCTTAGCGAATAGAATCAAGCTTGAACAAGTGATTATCAATTTAGTCAAGAACGCCCTTGATGCCATGGCGGAAGCTAATACTCAAGGCCCAAAAATTAAAATTGAAATCAATCGTGACGAGACAGATCACTCTCTCATCATGCTTATCAAAGACAACGGCCCCGGCATGCCACAAAGTGTGAAGGACAACCTCTTTAAGCCTTTCACAACAACAAAAAAAGTGGGTCATGGCACTGGACTCGGACTCTCGATTTCACAAAAAATTATTGAATCCCATCAAGGGCAAATTGAACTGATGGAAGTTGAAAGCGGAACTACCTTCAAAATTCGCTTCCCCACCATTGAAGGATACAGCTTTACTCGCGGAGACAAGGTTTCACGTGGTATTACCGCCAAACAAGGTCCACGTATTTTAATAGTCGATAATGAGCCGCAAATTTTGAACGTTCTCTCACGCTTTTTAGAAGATGAGGGACATCATGTGATCGCATCTGCTCGCCCAGAAGAAGCTCTGCGCTTTATTCAAAAGATGAATGTTGATCTTCTTCTTACCGATTTAGCGATGCCTGAAATGACCGGCCATGAAGTGGCTAAAAAAGCCCGTGAACAAGGCCATCAAGGGCCAATACTTTATATGTCGAGTTCTAAGAATACGGACGCCTATAATCGTGACCGCGATACTATTAAAATTTCCGGCATGATCGTAAAGCCATTTTCGCGGGACGAAGTGATAAGAACAGTCAAAAGTGCTCTGGGTGGTAAGTCATGACGACTCACATAAAAGACGTCAATATTATCATTCTAGATGATGAAGAGAAGATCTGTGAACTGATCAAAGTCTTTCTTGGTACTATGGGGCAATTTAATTCTATCGTGGTCGCCAACAATACTCTGCAAGCACTCCAGAAATTTCAAAACCAACGCTTTGATCTATTAATTTTGGATCACGTGCTACCGGGCAAACTTGGTATTGAATTCGCTGAGACTCTTAGAAAGAGTGTGAAGTTTCACAATTTGAAAATTCTTTTAATCTCAGGCTTCTTGCAACAAGAAGATGTCTTACGTTCAGTGGATTTAGGCATTAAAGATATTTTGGTGAAACCCTTTACTCGCCAGCAACTGGTGGGCAAAGTCGCTGAGATGCTCGAACTCAATCAGATTAAAAGCTAATTACTCACTACAGTCTTTCAAATGACCTTGATAAGGAACTTTATCAACTTGGCACTCGTTCTTTTTTTCGCACACGTCACAGCCTGACTCACCCATAATATTGGCGATACCTCCGCAAGAACCCTTAATAGGAGAACGCTTAAAAATCACGCCGACAGACATGGCGGCCACAACGCCTAAAAATACGCCGAGAGTGATCCAAAATATTTCCATACTATTGCTCCTTGGGACGCTTTAAAAGCTCTTGCATAGGGCCATTAAGGTGCTCCTGGAATGTGCCATCGTCCTTCCCTTCCAGCAAGAAAACTTTGATTCCACGGCGCTGAATTTGGCGCGCCACTGGCCCATCACCTTTTAAAACGTCTGGACCCAATACCATTATCGCAGTCGCCCAGGCATCGGCGTTAATAGCGCTGTCGGTTATAACGGTGACTGAAACGGTTTTGTGGGCCGGCTGAAGACCAGTCCGTGGATCAATCGTATGGGATATACGCCCCTTGGCGGTATCAAGAAAATTGCGATAATTTCCCGATGTCGCTATCGCGCTATTTTTAAGTGGCACGGCAGCAGCCAGCGCCTCTCCATGCACCATGGAGGGTCGCTCAATTCCTACCATCCAGGGATGATTCTCAGAACGCTCACCGCGAGCCAGCAGCTCGCCTCCCACATCAACGAGGTAACTCTCAACTCCACGTGCTTCTAGCAAACGCCCGATCAAATCAGCGGCTTGTCCGGGAGCAAAAGCATTCACATCAACAGTTTGGCGAGGATGAGTTTTCTGCCAAATTCCCTTGATAGGATCAACATTCAATTTATCTAGGCCAATAAACCCTTTAATTGCCTTGATTTCTGCAGCACTCGGAATTCGTGGTGATTTATTGGGACCAAAGCCCCACAACTTCACTAAGGGACCAACCGTTGGGTCAAAGGCCCCATCAGTAGCAAGCCATACTTCTGAAGCAGCCGCAATGGCTTCCATCGCGGTAGCACTTACTGGCCATTCTTTTAAATCAGTCGATTGATTGAAGCGGCTTAAAAAAGAATCCGCCTTCCAGGCGGATAACTCATTGTTGTAATCGTTGATTAATTTTTCAGTTTCAGTTTTGAGTGCTTGCGGGCCTGGCGTAGTCGGGCCTGAGATATACTTTACTTTATAGTATGAGCCAAAAGCGTCACCTTGATACTCAAGAGGTACCGGAGCTGAACTTTCAAAAAAACACCCTGCCAGAGGCAGGGTGCAAAGTAGAAACCAAGTTTTCATTAACCGCCGAAATCATCAAGCATGATATCATCGCGCTCTACACCCAGAGCTAGCAGCATGTTGATCACAGATTGGTTCATAATTGGAGGACCACACAAGTAGTACTCACAGTCTTCTGGCGCCGGGTGATTCTTCAAGTATTGTTCAAACAATACGTTGTGAATAAAACCGGTATGACCTTTCCAATTATCATTGGGCTGTGGCTCAGATAGAGCGACATGCCATTTGAAATTTGGATTTTCACGTTGAATCATATCGAAGTCTTCGACATAGAACATTTCACGCACCGAACGAGCACCGTACCAGAAAGTCACTTTGCGATCAGTTTTTACGCGACGGAATTGATCGAAGATATGTGAACGCATTGGCGCCATACCAGCACCACCGCCCACAAAAATCATTTCTTTTTTCGTTTCACGCGCGAAGAACTCACCGAATGGACCAGAGATGACACACTCATCTCCTGGCTTCAAGTTGAAGATGTATGAAGACATCTTACCTGGAGGAGTACCCGCTGGAGCTTTTGGATGCGGAGTCGCGATACGAACGTTCAGCATGACCATTCCCTCTTCAAGAGGGTAGTTCGCCATTGAGTAGGCACGAACTGTTTCGTCTTCTACTTTACTGCGGTACTGCCATATATTGAACTTATCCCAGTCTTCACGATACTCAGGTTGTACATCGAAATTTTTGAAATCGATATCAAGACCCGCTGGACGCTCGATCTGAATAAATCCACCTGCGCGGAAAGGAACGCTCTCGCCCTTAGGAAGCTCAAGCACAAGTTCCTTAATAAAAGTTGCGACGTTATCGTTTGAGCGAACTTTACACTTCCACTTTTTAATACCAAATACTTCTTCCGGCACATGAATTTTCATGTTTTGCTTACATGTGACCTGACAGGCCAGTCGCATGCCTTCACGGGCCTGACGTTTTGTAATGTGCGAAAGCTCAGTGGGAAGAATGTCTCCTCCACCACTTTCAATTGTCACTTTACATTGACCACATGAACCGCCACCGCCACAAGCCGAAGACAAAAAAATCTTCTCGGCAGCTAAAGCCCCTAAGAGTTTCGATCCACCATCGATTTGAATGTCTTTTTCACCATTCACACCAACAGTAACTTTACCGCCACTCACCAAAGAGCGACGAGCAATTAAAATAATCACCACTAAAAGAAGGATGACTCCCGTGAACATACTAACCGAAAGAATAATTTCGCTCATGGTTCCCTCAGAGTTGAATGCCAGCGAAGGCCATAAATACAATGGCCATCAAACCAGCAGTGATAAAGGTAATTCCTAGGCCCCTAAGACCATGTGGTACGTCAGAATAATTCATTTTTTCACGAATACCTGCCAGTGCCACAATTGCCAAAGCCCAACCAGCTCCTGAACCCAATCCGTATACGACTGATTGAGAGAAGTTATAATCACGCTCCACCATGAAAAGCGATCCACCCAAAATGGCACAGTTCACAGTGATCAAAGGAAGGAAGATACCTAAGGCGTTATAGAGACTAGGTACATACTTATCGAGGAACATTTCCAAGATTTGTACTGAAGCCGCTACAACACCAATATATGAGATCAAACCCAAGAATGAGAGATCAACATCTGGAAAACCGGCCCAGTGAAGAGCACCGTCTTTCAATAAATAGGTGTATACCAGATTGTTAGCTGGAACAGTTATGACTTGAACGATGATTACCGCGATACCAAGGCCAATCGCAGTATCGATTTTTTTTGAGAGTGCCAAGAATGTGCACATGCCCAAAAAGAACGCCAGCGCCATGTTCTCAATAAAGACAGATTTAATAAAAATACTGAGGAGTTCTTCTAACATGTTAACCCCTTATTCCTTTTCCTGTTGATCCGGACGAAGCGTACGAATCAGCCAGATCATGCAGCCAATAATAAAGAAAGCACTTGGTGGCAGAAGCAATAGACCGTTTGACTGGTACCAACCGCCTTCTGTCGTGAGAGGAAGAATGCTGATCCCAAATAATTTTCCTGAACCGAACAACTCACGCACCACACCAACAGCAATCAACATAAATGAGTAACCAATACCGTTACCGATACCGTCGAGAAAAGAAGCCCAAGGTTTGTTTTTAATAGCAAAACCTTCCATGCGACCCATGACGATACAGTTGGTGATAATCAAACCGATGTAAACAGACATTTGCTTTGAAATATCAAAGAAATAAGCTTTCAAAAATTGATCCGCGATAATAACTGCCGAGGCAGCCACGGTCATTTGAACAATAATTCGAATCGAGTTCGGCGTGTAGTTACGAATGGCCGAGAACATCGCCGATGAAACACCTGTAACCACTGCCACTGCCGCACCCATGATCATGACTTGTTTGAGCTGCGAAGTAACAGCGAGCGCAGAACAGATTCCCAGAACCTGCAGGGCGATGGGATTATTTTTCATGATGGGATCAAAAAGTAATTCTTTAGTCTTCATTGAATTTCTCCATTGCGAAGTTTCGCGAGGAACTTCCCGTAACCCTCTTCACCAACCCAGTACTTGAAAGTTCCCTCAATACCGACCGAAGTTAGTGTAGCTCCCGAGAGGCCATCAATTTGGTATGCAGCATTTGGATCTTGCGGATTCACAGAGCCTTTAAGAACTTTTGTCTTAGGGCGATACTCTCCAGAATCATCAAACAATTTTTTTCCGGCCCATTGTGATATCCACTTAGGATTATCTACTTCACCGCCTAAGCCTGGAGTTTCGCCATGAGCATAATAGTTAAAACCGCGAATGGTGTTGCCATCCTTATCGACCGACAAAAAGCCTTTCATCGTTGACCATAGGCCCTTCCCATAAACATGCAAAACGACCTGATCAAGTGCTCCATCTTTCTTAATAATGAAAACTTGTTGGTACTTTGCACGACGTTTAATGTTAGCAGGATCCTTATCTGCCGGAATGTTTTCTACCAAAGCTGCGTCTTTATCGGCTTTTGATTGGCTGTACTTAGTTGCATCAATCCCTTCGACAAATCCACCTGTCGAAACATCAATCACACCAGAAGTAACGTTTTGTGCATAAATCGCATTGATGTCGGCACCATCAGAAAGAAGGCCAGCCGATTTCAAAATATTCTTTTTAAAGTCGAGATCACGATTAAAGTCTTGCTTTGGTTTAAGCATGACCACAGCACCAGCCACCATGACGGAGCAGACTCCGCACAAGACCGCTGCAACTGTAATAGTTCTACCAGCTGTTTCAGACATGGCGCGCCTTCCTTCTTTGAATGTTGGCTTTAATGACAAAGTAATCAATAGTAGGAGCAAAAGCGTTCATAAAGAGAATCGCCAGCATCCAACCTTCTGGGTATGCAGGGTTAACGACACGAACGAGCACACCAATAATCCCGATGAAAATACCGTAAATCCATCGACCAGTGTCGGTCATCGCTGCCGAGACAGGGTCAGTTGCCATGAAGACGGTAGCGAATGCGAATGAGCCCATTACAAAGTGCAACTGAGGAGTGACAGCGAACATTGGGTTAGTTGCAGAGCCGATCATATTGAATGTGAGACTCATTCCCACCATCCCGATCAAGCACCCGAGCATGATTCTCCATGAACCAATACCAGACATGATCAAATAGATAGCGCCCAAGAGACATGCCAAAGTTGACGTCTCACCCATCGAGCCTGGCACTGTTCCTAAGAACAATTGCTCCCAAGTAAAGCCGACCGCTTGCATGCCGCCAGAGGCAGCTTGAGAAAGTGCTGTTGCCCCGCTATAGCCATCAACGGCTACCCAGACAGCATCACCCGAAATTTGTGCCGGATAAGCAAAGAACAAGAAGGCGCGCGCCATCAATGCCGGATTGAAAATATTTTTTCCAGTCCCGCCGAAAACTTCTTTAGCAAAAACCACTCCGAATGAAGTACCGAGAGCAACCTGCCAAAGGGGAATGGTAGGAGAGAGAGTAAGAGGCAATAACCAGCCAGTAACTAGGAATCCTTCATTCACTTCATGCTTGCGAACGGAAGCAAACAAAACTTCCCAGAAACCGCCAGCGATATTACATACCAACCAGACAGGGACGAAATACATCGCTCCATAGACCAAGTTGGCGAGAAAACTTGTGGGATCATGACTTAAACCTAGAGAAGCAAAAATCTCATGGCGCCAGCCCAACGCTTGAAACTTGCCTGTGGCAAGCACCAAGTTAGCCTGATAGCCGGTATTCCACATTGCCATAAATATACATGGCAGGAGTGCAACCACCACCGTGATCATGGTGCGCTTAAGATCAATCCCATCACGCACGTGCGCGTTGGAATGAGTGACCTCAGATGGAGTGAAGGCAAAAGTATCTAGCGCTTCATAAAGCGGATAGAACTTTTCCAACTTTCCACCTTTAGTGAATAAAGGTTTCTGTTTATCTAAAAAATGCTCAAGGAATTTCATATCTACCCTTCCTTCTCAATCAAGTTGAGAGTGGCACGCAACTGTGGACCAAATTCGTTTTTACAAGGATCGACGAAAGTACAAAGTGCGACATCTTCTTCATCGAGTTCTAGTGCACCCAGTTCGACCGCGCGATCAGTATTTTTTGTCATGAGAAAGCGCAACAGTTGTGTCGCCAAGAAATCACCTGGCATAACTGCTTCGTAAGCTCCGATAGGGACTATTGAACGCAATGAACCGTTGGTTGAAGTATTAAAACCAAACAACTTGCCAGGAATAAGTTTTGATACAAACACGTTCTTTAAAGAGAACTTATTAAGACCTGGACTATGCCAGCCCAAGAACTCGCGCTCACGGCCTTCTTTGACCAATGTAACTTGCAAATGGAAGCGACCCAAGTAGCCAGTGACACCCTTAGCGGTACGACCACCGAGCACAGAACCACTGATACAACGGAATTCAGCGCCGTCATAAATTTCAGTTGCAACGAGCTGAGAAAGAGAGGCGCCAAGTACAGTCTTCACCAAGCGAGGATGGCGAGCGGCAGGACCTGCCAGAGAAATCACGCGTTCAGTAGAAAGTGTGCCTGTCGCAAATAGTTTTCCGATAGCAATACAGTCTTGGTAATTAACGTGCCAAGCATAACGATTGGCCGAAACTGGTGCGAGGTGATGAATATGCACCCCTACGTTACCAGCTGGATGTGGTCCAGCGAAAGTCTCGTGCTTCCCATTGGCGATTCCTGCGATATCTA
>JBIKNE010000385.1:0-3032 GCA_044358855.1 Bacteriovoracaceae bacterium
CTCATTGTTTTCATATTTTTTAATTTTGTCAGAATAAGATATTTCTTTGAACTTCTTTGAATATCTATCCTTGTTATTAATTTTAAATTTTAAACAAATACCCTTATGACCTTGAGCATAGTGACTCCACATTAAAAGATTTAATGGACTTTTTGTAAAAGAAATTACACCCATTTTATCTTTGAGTGTTTTCCAGTCCATCATTGCTTCGAGTTGATCTGCAACAGGAGACTCACCTGAACTATTCATCTCAAATATCAATTCAAATGGATCATTCAAATCTTTTGCTGCTGGAACAAATATCTTCCTCTCTTTTAAGACTTCAGTAATCCAAACAAATCTCTGTGCATGATCAGAAACAGGCATATATCTGAATAAATATTCATCAGTCATAAAAAATCTTTTAAACTTGCACATCAAGCGGCAAGCTGTAATACGCTCCAACAAAAATTATTCCCTGGTCGTCCATTTTCCAAATAAAAATTTTACCATCATGAAATGGATGCCAGTAACGATCTTCGCCAAAGATATTCTTAATTTTTTTGCCGATGCCTGGATTTGCTTCGATGATTTTGCAAACCCGCTGGGCATCTTCCATGACATTTAAAGCTGAAGCTCTAAAGCCCGTGAAGAGATAAGCGTTGAGAGCAATTGTTTCTAGTAATTCCCGGCCTTCTTGCGTCCACTTTGCCACTTTTTACCTTCCTCTCCATCATCTTCAGCAAGTCTCATGATTTTAGAGAGAGAAGCTTCAAATGATTCAAGGCGGTCTTCAATATCAACAAGCTCTTCTTTTTTTATTCCTGCTCTTACCAATGAAGCGTTGTAAGCAGATAACAAATTTAGATAGTGCTCTTGAGTGATAATGACTTTGATCTCGGCCCCTTTACTAATCACTTGAACCACTTCATCACCCTGTACATCAATTGCAGCAGGGCCTTTTTCTCTTAGAGACTTGAAGTTGATTGTTTCTTTTAAATTCATCATTTGGTTCTTCCTGGTTAAGGGACAATACAAGTATACAACAATGTCACTTAAATGTCTCTTGCCAGTCTCGTTTTACGTATTTTCAGCACATTAAGACCCTCAAGGCCCCAAACTATCTATCTACGCTTTCTCTTCCTTAAACACCTTCGGCATCACCTAATGCCAGAACATAGGTCGCAAAACAATCTCTCAAGGAATGAAAGACTACGTATTTTTCGTAAGTGAGAAATCGGCAGACCTGGCCGTGACGAGACAGCTCTTACATTTCAATTTTGGATTAACTTGGTTTTGCAAACGAAGCATGCGGAGATTTTTAAGATGCGTTTTATAATCAAATAAATGAGTTCTGCCATTAAAGACTTCACCGGGGAGAGCTCCCTTCAATGATGAATGAGGTACAACCGTGTTGTGTTCGTTAACATATGCCTCTATTGAGGAATAAAACGAGTGAAGCGATCGAGGTGCTCTGATCGCCTCGACTCTCTTCATTTGACGAAAGACGGCTTCTACAATTGAATTTGAATATGCTACGTCTGACTTGGCGATGAGTTGGGTGATCCCTTTACCTATTAAAACTCTACTCAACTTAACATTCCGATTCTCTCCACCACCATCAGAGAGCAAGAATGTTTCGCCTGAACTTTCCAGTTTTATCGAGCGTATAGTTCTGAGGGACAAGTTTGCATCTTTTAAATATCCCGTTTTGAAACTCAAAATGGCGCGCGAATAATTATCGACTACTAATTGTAAATAGACCTTCTTGAAATCCTTTGTCATAACTTGGGTCACATCCATATGCCAAATTTCGTTTGGCCTTGATGCACGAATGCCTATTCCATACTTTTAGGTTCACGAAAACTTACACGAGGCCGCACTACTCGATTGATTCTTAAGTATTTGTACCATGAATCAATTCCACAAATGAGTAAACCCTGTCTTTGCGCATAAAATGCCAAACTCCTCGTCGAAAAATGCGCAAATCGTTTAGATGTCGCTAGCTCAATCATGGTTTTCTGATCTTGATGAGATAAGGATCTACCAAAGCTCGAATCACATTTTAATTGAGAGATATCACAGCCTTTAATTTCAGCACGATAACGATAATAAGTTGATGAACTAATAGCGAGTACTTCTAAAATCTCTTCCATCCTCAAAACATCTTTAAAGCTCTCGGCTAAATCTACAATTCTCTGCCTTCTCTCTTTTCCTTTGACTGAATTTTTAAAATCTTCCCCAAATCCACTCAAAACAACTTCTTTCATCAATAAATTCTTCGCCTTCAACTTGAAATTTTCTTCTTTGAGTTTTGCTTCGCTGGCCTCTTGCAGATTAATCGTTCTTAGAGAAGAGACGCATTTACTTCGATGAATCCAATAAAGTGCTGTCGTTCGAGGAATCTTCAAATCCGGCAGCAAATTAGGATTACCAGATCTAATAATCATCTCTTTGACCCTTGGGTCATAAGCTCTATAGCGCATAAATGTCCTTAGGTTTGGAAATCGTCGATGACGAAAATTCGTCAGATCGATGTCGTTTTTAGTGAAAATTAGGATTTAAAGAGGGAAAAAGCATTCGCTGGAGCGGGTGTCAGGTGTAGCACCTCTATCATCCTTCATAGCGGAGTAGCACGTGACGTAGTCAGTGCCTCCGGCGGTGATATGGGTGGTGGTGGAAAATAATCACTTTCAACATACAGCTTTATTTAAAAATTAACCAATAGCCCTATTGCACTGATTGCATCGGTGGCTTTTGATTTAATTTTACCACTCGAATCTCCCCACTTAATATTTTGAGAAATCTCTTGATATCCAATTTCATTCAACCACGTTGCAAATAGTTGCCTATCATTCTTTTTCAGAATCTCTACTTTAAGTCGTGCCTGGGCCGTCGCCCTATATCCGGATAAATTACTTATTTTCTTGGGCGAATTATCAACAAACGAATCAAGAAGGTAGCGAAGTTCAGAACTAAGCTCCAAATTTACCTTTCTCAATTCGAATTCATTTCTTAACCCTAATCCGAGATATATGAGCTCTTGCTTAGAT
>JBIKNE010000387.1:0-3023 GCA_044358855.1 Bacteriovoracaceae bacterium
CGTGGTTCAGAGGATCTTCTCGTAGGTTTACTTAGAAAGCATGAAACGATGGGTTGGATGCTAAGATCCCATATCGTTTAAGAAATTATCACTTTTATATGCCAATTGAATGGCATGTTAAACAAGGAGTTTATATGGCTAAAAAGATTCATGATCGTCCGAAGAAGGGTGGTCCTCAGCCTAAGACAAAAGAAGTTCCTGCTAGAGAGAAAAAGAAACCGGAAATTGAGCGCCCGGACGGAGGGGATGAGTATAATACTTATCAAGATGCTCCAGGGAGAGATGACTTTGATGAAAATCGCTAAAATATTTCGATGAAAAAACAACCTGGGAGGGTGCATGAATTCAGATCAGATCGTAGGCAACTGGAAAAAGATTACCGGTGAAGTGAAAAAGAAATGGGGCAAATTAACCGACAATGAAATCACCAAAGCGGAAGGCCGTGCTGATATTTTAGCCGGTAAAATTCAAGAGCATTACGGAAAAAGCCGTGAAGAAGCTTTGAAAGAAGTTAATGAATTCTTTTTAGGTCTTAAACCATAATTGTAACTTGGGAGGTTTTTATGATGGAAGGAGCAGGCGTCTTCGCCAATGGCCATAGCGCACTTGATACAAAGAAACGTGATGAAAGTAGGTCTTTAAAAGAGCTGGGTACTTCGTTTGAAACGATCACCGGTCAAGTAGCCGATGCAACACACGGGCTGAGTGTAAAAGCTCTGAGTGTTGTAAAAGAATATCCAATCCATACTGCACTTGCTGCCGCTGGAGTTGGTTTTATTGTGGGTGCTTTCGTTAATCGCAAATAAGTTGCTGGGATGGTCACACTCCTGTGACCATCTCTTTTCATCATTAAAAAAGAGGTTTAAATGGAATTGACGACATTGCTCAAGGGAGCATCCCGCCTTATTGCTATGAGAAAATCCCAAGAGCTTAATACTGAAGAACTCTATAGCATTGGAATCTATATTCCCGTATTTTATTTTAGTATGTTTGCCCCTGGAATTTTCTTCCTGACAGGCCTAAGTCTCTTCAGTGCCACTGGCATTTCATTTTTTTATTCAAGTGTTGATTTTCCAAGAGATTTCATCCTTACTCTCGGTGGCGGTGCGTGGCTTTTGAGTGCATTAAGTTATGCTTTTTTTAATTATTATTTGAAGCAGGTGCTTGATACTGAAGAACTCGATAATCCAACGGAAGTTTTGAGTTTAAAAGAGAATCTGGTCTATTCAGTTAAGCCATTCGTTAAGCAATTCATGATTGAACACGAAAAGATGTTAAGTTAGTGATCTCACAATCATTGCAATCTGAAAAAAATCAAGTTGCAATGATTGTAGAATAAGAAGTTAAAGCTCTGTTGGGTTAAATCGGTAGCCGCTTCCATGAACTGATTCCACAATATGTGCCACTGCACCTAGCTTTCTTCTTAGTTTGCTTACATGAGTATCAACCGACCGGTGATATACATGGATATCTTCTCCCCAAATATCATTCAAAATTTGATCCCTTCCGATGACGGTTCCTGGGTGAGCAGCAAAATAAATCAGCAATTTGAATTCTAGTGCGGTCAGATCGAGTTTTTGCAAGCCGCTATCTTTTTTAATCAGAACTTCTTGTCTACTTTTGCAAATATCAAGTTCGCGCCACTTGTAGAAATCAAAATGAGCTTCTTGAAGTTTTGTTTTTCTAAGTCTTGCTTCTAGGCGCGCTCTTAATTCAAGAATTGAAAATGGTTTGGTGATGTAATCGTCTGCGCCAGCAGAGAATCCCAGAACTTTTTCAGATAGATCATGGTGAGCAGTCAAAATGAAAATCGGTGTATGTGGATGTGTTTCTTGTAGTTTTGTACACAAATCAATGCCATTACCATCTGGCAGCTCCAGATCAAGGATTATCAGATCATTTTTACTTTGATTGATGATGGAATGGGCTTCTTTCAATGTTTGTGCCCAGGCCAACTCTGCTAGAGATGAAGTTGTCTGTGACACCATTTGATAGATTTCTTTGCTATCTTCGATCAGGAGGATGCGATACATTTTGTTTCCGTTTTGTTGGCTCAACATAAGCTTTATTAGAGAAAACTTATATGAAAATAAATATTAATTCAAACTACGAAAAACCTTTGCCCGAACTTGAAGTTTTTTACGACGAATTTCTTCAAAAGCGGACGAGTGAACTGGATATCTTACAAACTGCCTTGCTATCTAAGAATCTGAGTGTTGTGGCTAACTTATCTCATCAGTGGAAAGGCTTCTGCGCTCCCTACGGTTTTGGCAAACTTGCTACCCTGGCGATCGAACTAGAAAAGAAACTTGAGAGTTCAGAGTTGGAGCATTGCTTTGACCTTCTCACTGAGATGAAATCTTATCTTGAGAGTAAAGCAAGACCACTTAACTCTTAAGTCGAGCCCCCACGATCTCCCAATCTATATAATTCCAAAACTCCTTCAGGTAATCCTCTTTTCTATTTTGATAATCGTAGTAGTAGCTGTGCTCCCAAACATCAACAGTAAGTAAGGCCTTCCGTCTTAAGAGGATGGGATTGCTCGCGTTGTCTGTAGAAACGATCTCCAGTTGATCCTTGTCATGCACCAGCCACACCCAACCTGAACCAAAATGTTTCACAGCGATCTCATTAAAGGTCGCTTTGAAAGAATACATATCACCCCATCGCTCACCAATTTTAGAAAAGAGACTCCCATGGGCCGGTTGGTCTGATTTAGGACTAAGTCCTTGCCAGAAAAAATTGTGATTCCACACCTGGGCTGCCATATCCCGCAATTCTCCAGTTGCCTCCAGTTGCAAGGCTTCTAATAGCGGAGGGGAGGGTTGGTCATGGGTAAGTTCATTTAGTCGTTTTACATATCCGGCATGATGCTTTTCATAATGCAATTTGACAGCCTCTTCTGATAAAAAAGGTGCTAAAGCACTAAAAGCATAAGGCAGTGCTGGGAGCTCGTACATATAAGTCCTTTTTCTTAATTAGTGATTTTGAGCTAGCTTCATGCCCGCCAAACGCTGCATGTG
>JBIKNE010000388.1:0-3015 GCA_044358855.1 Bacteriovoracaceae bacterium
CAGTGGATTTCACCACATGCGGATTCTCCGCTAAGTAATAAGCAAGTCCCCAACCATCTGGATGGCGGCGACTCTGACAAGAGAGCGCATTTTCCGCACTCACTAGACTTGAGTGAACACCTGATTTTAAAACTGAGCGAAAGCCAAATATACGGCACATATCCACCTATCGGAATAAGTGGGTATGATATTAGTAGACGAAATCACTATGGACTAATTCAACCGCCTTGCGGACATTGTCCTCGGGCGTTTGAATGGTTACGCCATGGCCTAGGCCACAAATCCATTTTGATTGATCAAGACCACGCTTTAAGAGATCACGATGCCATGCCTTTAAATTAGAAAGCATGATGTCTTGTGGAAGATGTAACCAAATCGGATCGAAGTTTCCTTGCACATAGAGATTGGGGAACATCTTCTGTGTTTCTACTAAATCACAGCGCCAATCAACTCCTACGACATCCATCGGCAATCCTTGAATTGCTTCAAGGTGACCGCGTTGCGTGTGTTTGGAGTAATAAGTGATTCTCGTTTGTGGGCAGAGTTTTTTAAATTCTGTCATGACGGTTTTAAGGGCTGGCACAACAAAACGGGCATAGTCGCCCGGCGAAAGTTCGCCGGCTGCGGTATCAAATAAACATACCGCTTGGGCGCCACCTTCGGCCTGTACACGCATTTCAGTAATCAAGTTCGGAATAAGCTTTTCTAAAAAACCTTCCCAACGGCCATCATGGAGACCTTGTTTAGCTGAGACTAGATTTCCATCATGCAGACCTTCGGTGACGTAAGTGTAAAGAGTGAACGGGCCGCCAACAAAACCGAGCAGTGTTACATCTGCGGGAAGAGATTTTTTTAAAAGGAAACACGCCTGTTTTTGAAAATCAAAAAACTTTTCGGCAGAGGCCAACTCTTTAAGTTCTTTTAATTTCTTGACGTTATCCAGATGCCAAGAAAGTTTTGGACCTGGATCATAACGAAGTCCAGTTCCTAGGTGCTCAAGAGGAAAGAGAAGATCCGAGAATAAAATAGCCGCATCAAATTTAAAGTCTTCGATCGGCCCCATGGTGACGTCACGTGCGAGCTCAGGATTCTTGCACATAGTGAGAAAATCACTCTTGGCCTTGATGGCCTGATAGTGAGCGTGGTAGCGGCCAGCTTGACGCATGAACCATACTGGCACGTGAGTTTTGTTTTGAGTTTTGCGACGGTTTTCAAAAATATTATGCATACATCCTCTTAATCTAGACGATAGCCCACTCCACGAATCGAGACGATTCGCAAAGGAAGGGTTGGATCGCTTTCGCACCATTTACGAAGTTTAACGATATAATTATCTACTGTTCTGTTAGTAGGGAAACTTTCTGTGCCCCAGATATCTTCAATGAGTTCATCACGGCTAATAACTTGTCCTCGACGAGCGAGCAGAGATTGTAAGATCGCCGTTTCTTTTTGTCCTAAAGCAATGATTGTTCCTTGCGCATCCTGAGCTTCAAAGCGACGAGGCCAGAAAATCAGTTTTCCAAACTGCATCTCGGCGGGGTCACGGGCACTCTGTTGACGGTATTGGAGAATTCGCTCGAACCTTAAGGTGAGTTCTTTGAGCTCAAAAGGTTTAGTGACATAGTCTTCTGCCCCAATCTCAAGTCCTTCCACTCTCAAAGCAGGATCATTCATAGCTGAGAGAAAAACGACGACGAGATCGCGCTGTGCTGCTCGCCAAGCTCGTGCGAGATCGAGTCCATTGCCGTCGGGAAGATTAATATCTAAGAGAACGAGATCAAGGCTCGCTCCCATTTCGGTTTTGAGTTCTTGTGCGCGCATAACCGTTGGGGCCCATTCAACTCGATAGCCTTTTGAACGAAAATAATCGCGCAGGGTTTCGCCTAAATTAGCCTCGTCTTCCACGATCAAGAGATTCGCCTTCATGTCAAATCCTCAGCGCGCTTGAAATGGAGGTTGAAGGTAAGGGGACCTTTGATAGAAAAACTTATATGCCCTTGTTGAGCTTTCATCAATTGCTGAACGAGATAGAGACCAATGCCGGTGCCTTTCTTTGAATCATGTTTATAGAAGAGTGCACCGAGTTTTGTGCGATCTCCGCTAAATTCTTTGCCGCCATCGTCATAATGACAGATCACTTCGGCGCCAGTTGTTGTCATTTTGAGTCTAGTTAATTCACTTGTTGGGTTGTGCCGAGCAGAGTTCTCAAACAAGTTTCTAAAAACCATCGTAAGTGCCATTTCATCGGCCAGCACGACACCTTCACCTTGAATTTCGATATTCACTGAATGTTTAGTGGCGAGTTTTTTTATGAATCGATTGAGATCAACGGGCGCCAGAGTCATCACTCCGTCTTTCTCAACGCGCGAAAGTTGTAGACCCTTATCAAGTTCATGCTCAAATTTAGAGGTGTCTTGAATTAAGCGAGTCGTGAGATTGGTGAGCTGGGTGTGATCATGGGATTCATCGGCAATAAGATCACGAATGACTTCTGCCTGAAGACGCATGCTGGCCAGTGGTGTTTTGAGTTCATGAGTCAGCGAAGCAAAAAGAGCTTGTAGGGCACGTGTCTTTTTTAAATCACGCCAGTAAAGAACTGAAATACTGATAGCTGCCGCCATTAAGAGTAAAAGAAAGGTGGTGCCTTCCCATTTAAGCATATTGAGGACGCCACTTTTTTCAGGCCCCATCATTTGCGCAAAGACGGTTAATAGATAGAGCCACCAAATGCCAAGCGCTAGGACTAAAAGTCCTAGGAAAGCAACGATCAGATAAAACCAGCGCGGTGTTTTACTTAAGACCATAAGCGCTTGCGCATCTCCGCGAGAATCTTTTCATCATGAGCAAGTGAGATGAATCCCACTTCCCAAGCATTGGGCGCAAGATAGATGCCTTTCTCTAAAAGCACCTTAAAGAGCTCATAGAAGCGCGGCATGAGATTTTCTGGAATCTGGGTGATGTTATTGAGTTTTTGCTTTGTCGGTGCCGCCCAGAAAAGTGAACCAAAGCGCTGCA
>JBIKNE010000389.1:0-3011 GCA_044358855.1 Bacteriovoracaceae bacterium
TATTTCAATGATAAATTTTCAAGTAGCACTGTAGAGATAGAAGGCGAGGGGAAAGGAACATTTTTTGTAGTCTTTTTAATTGCTAACGATGAATTATGGTATATCGCCGACTCGTCCGGGCTCATGAAATGTGGGGAAGAACCAAATCTCGAGATAGATAGAAAAAAAATGAATGCCTATGTGGAAGAGGGCTGGGATTTCAATGGAGACGATATTCCAGACTTAATTAGATTTAAAAAATTTGATATTTACTACTATATTGAATTTGGTAAGGAGATGATTGTACTTAAGGATATGACCGACAGAACTGTCATGCGCCACAACCAAGACCACGGCCTTAAGCCTAAAAAGTAGGCGACCTTTTTAGTTGGCATTGACTCATATTTCCTTACATACGCGACAAACTCTGTTGAGGTTTGCTGCAATATCTAAAAGAACACACTGGTAAAGGAGTACCTATGTTTCGTTGGATACTTGCGGGAGTGATCTCGCTGTCTGCTTATGCCACGGATTTGGCGCGCGCCCCTCAGGATTTTACTTATCAAAATTCCAAGGCCATTTTTGTAGATTTTCAAGATGCTGAATATCGCATTCGTTATGACGTAGGATCACGTACGGCCGCTATTTTAGCGAAGATTCGCTTCGAGGCCACCTCAGCTGGTTATCCGATTTTTGATTTGAAGCCGTCGGCGGCGAGCATTAGTTTAAATGGCCAGAAGAGTGGCGAGGCGACGGTGAAGACGCCGGATAACGCCACCACGTTGAAAGTGCTCACGACGAAAGTTGATCCAGGTGTGCATGAAATGGTGATCACTGTTGCGCTTACCAGTCTCGTTGAATGGACGAACGGGGGAGTGCATAGTGCGTTTTGGATGAGTGATCTCTCGGATCGCCAGTATCTCGAGCAGTTCATGCCCACTAATCTTGAATTTGATCAATACGCCATGACCTTTGATGTGCAATTTCAAAATGCCACTAAACGCCAAGCTGTCTACACCAACGGTGAAGTTGAGCAGGTGAGTGCCGATCATTTTATCGCTCGCTACCCGGCGTACTTTACTGCTAGTTCACTCTTCTTTCACACCGTGCCTGAAGGTGTCATGAGTGAAGAGCGCTTTGTATTTAATTCGATTGATGGCCGCGCACTCCCGGTAGTGATTTATTTGAAGCCGAGTTTCTTTGGCGGCAATCCTACTACGGTATTGGGCAAGCTCAAGTCTGAAACAATCAAAATTATGAACGAGCTAGAAGCCGACTACGGTGCGTTCTTGCATCCCTCACTGACGATCTATAACGCCGGCAGCGGTGGTATGGAGTACTGTGGCGCTACTATCACTTCAGCTTCTGCCTTGGGCCATGAGCTCACTCATAGCTATTTTGCTCGCGGAATTATTCCGGCCAATGGCAATGCCGGCTGGATTGATGAGGCGATTGCGAGCTGGCGCGATAAAGGTTATCCGCGCGGCAGTGGCTTTAGTGGAAGTTCAAATATGGCAGGACGAGCGGCCTATACGCGCACGACTGCTTATGCGGCCTATAGTTATGGCGCGAGCTTCATGGGCAATCTTGATAATCACTTAGCGGATCAAGGGGGATTGAAGCCCCTTCTTCGTCGCTTAGTTGCCGAGAAAGCCTTCACGCCATTTTTCACGGAAGACTTTGTGGAGTGGGCGGAAGGACACTATCGCGCGAGCTTGATGCCGATCTTTAAGCGTCATGTGTATGCAGGATCGAGTTCAAAAATGTCAGTGGAAGAGAGTGTGCACCATAAGAAGCTTTCAGAAGCTGAGCTTCGCAACTTACTTTAGTTTTACAAAATGGGACTCCACGCGGGTCCCATTTATTTTATGAATGCATTCGCCATTGGAATGCAGTTCTAAAAGAATTCTCACGCCATTGCCGGATTTCAAGACATCATCTTTGGAAGATTGTTTTTCAGGAGTCTTTGTTTGGGCCCGAGCACCCAGCGCTGTGAGTGCACCTGCATTGAGATTATATTTCACTCGCAAATTACTGACATCAAAACTTCCCGGTGCTGGAAAGGTGGTCGCCTTATCAATTGAAGGGAACATCACACTGTCATGGCCCCAGTTTGAAGTATGAGAGAGACCTAAAAAATGGCCATACTCGTGCAGCACCACTGAGTAGAGATCATAACCGGTGATGTCAGTTGGTTTATAAGGGAAAGTCCAGTTAATGAGAATATCACCTTCCACAATTTCGACAAACTCATCTGAGTCCCCACGATTCTGGCGGACACCAAAAATCTGAGTGACGGCGAGAGCAGTTGAGGGAAGATCACGATGCCAAGTCGTTCCTTTGTAGACAGCGAAAACTCCATCAAGAAGTGAATCGAGATTTCCTACATTCGAGCGATCAGGAACAGTGTCGCCATCATTGCCTGAGATGGTGAGGAATGTGACTGCTCCACTCATGGCGGTATTCCAGGCAAGTCCACCAGAACGAATGGCAGTGCGCTCCTGCGGAGTGAAGCTTGAGGAAATTTTCATGGTTTTAGGAAAACGATTCAAGGGCCAGCGACTGGGGGCCAAGGGATTGGCGGCCCCACCTGAAGTGACTTCTTGCTTGGTAGAAGGCACGCAGGATGCAATTAATAATAGAATTAAAAGTCGTAACAATCGCAGCACCTTTGAGAGATGTTTCTCAGAGGATTTATCGGCATTTCGTGAAAAAATCTGTGGGATTGGCGGCCAATTTAATGACCGCCAAGAAAAGTCGGAAATCTATTTCTTTGATTTTGCATGGTCTGCGAGGAATTGCTCTAAACCAATTTTTGTCAGAGGGTGATGAAACATGCCTTCAATGACTTTCAAAGGCAATGTAGCGACGTCTGAGCCTGCCAATGCGGCCATCTTAACGTGCTCGGAGTGACGAACACTGGCGGCGAGAATTTTTGTCTCGAAACCGTAATTGTTAAAGATGGTGCGGATTTCAGCAATCAGATCCATGCCCGTCTGGCCAACATCATCGAGGCGGCCAATGAAGGGAGA
>JBIKNE010000390.1:0-3001 GCA_044358855.1 Bacteriovoracaceae bacterium
ATGGGGAACGTGACGAACAAACAAAATTTCCAAGGAGCTTTTATGACAACATTGATTAACAGCAAACTACCAAACTTTAAGGCGCAAGCTTACCACAACAATGCATTCAAGACAGTCACTGAGGCTGATCTTAAAGGCAAGTGGTCGATCTTTTTCTTCTATCCAGCAGACTTCACATTTGTCTGTCCTACAGAACTCGTGGACGTCGCTGAAAAGTACGAAGAGTTTAAAAAAATGGGAGTAGAAGTTTATTCAGTTTCAACTGATACACATTTCACTCACAAAGCATGGCATGACACTTCGGAGTCGATTAAGAAAATTAATTATCCAATGCTTGCTGATCCAACAGGTCATCTCTCGCGCGCCTTTGGTGTCTATATCGAAGAAGAAGGACTCGCTTACCGTGGGACTTTTTTAGTGAACCCAGATGGATTAATCAAAATGGCAGAGATCAATGACAACGGCATCGGTCGTAACGCTGACGAGTTATTGAGAAAAGTACAGGCGGCCCAGTTTATTCACAATCATCCAAACGAAGTGTGTCCAGCGAAGTGGAAGCCAGGAGCTCAGACTTTGAAGCCAGGACTTGATCTTGTCGGAAAAATCTAAGTACGTTTGCAGCGAGGAGGATTTATGTTGGAACTAGAATTAAAAGAGCAATTGAAGAGTGTGTTTCAAAAACTTGAGAATCCAGTGAGTTTTGTGGTGAGTGAATCAACTCATTCAAAACAAGCTGAACTCCTCGAGATGCTCAATGGCCTCGTCGATTGCTCACCCTTATTAAGTCTGCGTATGAATGAAGCATCGACAGACTTTCCGCAGTTTCAATTGGAATACCGAGGGAAACTCACGGGCGTAGGGTTTAAGGGAATTCCCGGTGGACATGAATTCACCTCGCTTGTCCTTGCGATATTAAATGCTGATCAGAAAGGAAAGCTGCCTGATCAGCATTTAATTGAAAGAATTAAAAACCTCAAAGGAGAGATTCGCTTAGAGACTTATGTGTCGCTGAGTTGTGAGAATTGTCCTGAAGTGGTGCAGGCCTTGAACTTAATGAGTCTGTTGCATGACAACTTTCATCACTCAATGATTGATGGAGAGTTTGTTGAAAGCGATATTAAACGTCTGGGCATTCAAGGTGTACCCAGTGTGATTCACGCCGATAAATTACTGAGCTCAGGGAAAGCCTCACTATTGGATCTCTTAGAAAAATTAGAAGCGCATTTTGGAGTCAAAGAGACGACTCCTAAAAAGCGTGATCTAGGGATTTATGATGTGGTGATTCTGGGCTCAGGCCCTGCTGGTGCCTCAGCGGCAATTTATAGTGCCCGCAAAGGATTAAAGACCGCAATTATTGCTGAGAAAGTGGGTGGGCAAGTCAAAGACACCAAAGGCATCGAGAATTTGATCTCACAAAAATATACCGAGGGGCCAAAGCTTGCCCATGAATTGATGGAGCACATGCGCGATTATCCCATCGAGGTGATGGAACACAGACGAGTTAAAACGGTTGAGTCGGGCGCGATGACTCATATCACTTTGGAGAGTGGCGAGGAGCTTGATGCCAAATCTTTGATTGTAGCGACGGGAGCAAAATGGCGTAACCTCAATATCCCGGGAGAGAAAGAATTCTTGGGCCGTGGGGTGGCCTACTGTCCCCACTGTGATGGCCCGTATTTTAAAGGAAAAGATATTGCAGTGGTCGGTGGTGGTAACTCAGGCGTGGAAGCGGCCATCGATTTAGCGGCGATTGTAAAATCAGTGACGCTCTTTGAATTCATGCCAGAACTTAAAGCTGACAAGGTGCTAGTTGATAAATTGATGTCGCTACCGAATGCTCGGATTATTAAAAATGCTCGCACTGCGGAAGTTGTTGGGAATAGTGAAGGGGTGCAAGCTCTTCAATATGAAGACCGCACCAATGGTGAAATGAAATCTGTGGAAGTCGCAGGGATTTTTGTACAGATCGGATTGGTACCCAATAGTAGCTTTATGAAAGATGTCGTTGAGATGAATAAATTTGGTGAAATTCAAATCGATGCGAAATGCCGCACTAATGTACCCGGGATTTACGCAGCAGGTGATGTAACGACTGTGCCATTTAAGCAGATCATCATCGCCATGGGTGAAGGAGCGAAGGCGGGATTGAGTTCCTTTGAAGATTTGATGATGAAAGCTTAGTAGTGAACTTCGATGATTGCCAGTTCAGGTGAACAATTAAATCTGACTGGCAAAATTGAGGTACCGATGCCTCTTGATACATACAGAGAAGACTGATTTTCTTTATACCATCCTTGCTCATATTTGCCCGTGCCTTTTGGAAGCCAGAAACTACCAATGAAAGGAATAAGTAATTGTCCTCCATGAGAGTGTCCGGCCAAATTTAGATGAGTCCTTGATTTTGTCTCCTGAAAATAAACAGGAGAGTGAAAGATGGAAATTTTAATATCTGCAGATGGAATATTATCTAAAATGCTTAAATCGGGTTGTCCTTCTAAGGCATCATCAAATCCAATAAGCCAAAGTCCTTTTTCAATTTCTTTTGCTTTGTTAGTTAGATTTATTACTTGTGCCGAGGTCAGCAGTTTATCAAGTTCTGAAATGGGTTGCCAGTATTCCCAATTGCCCGGAACAAAATAAACTCCTAGCTTCGCGTTGAGTTTGCTTAAAACAGAATAATAACCTTCAAATGATCCTCCTGGAGTCGCGAGATCACCGGTAATGACAATTATATCGGGGTTTTCCACTTTCAGGACTTCCAGCATTTTTCGCTCAATGCGATCCAGCCCCTGGGTATGAATATCTGTAAGATGGGCGATCCTTAAGATTCGTCCACTTTTTCCTAGATGCATCTGGTGATGAGTAACTTCTATTGAATGAGTGTGCAGATAGACTGCTGTCAAACTAAGAGCAATAAATGCAATAAAGCCGATGATCTTATTTCTCATTCGGTTATAATATTTTTATATGAGCAGTTTGACTAAAATTTTTAGCTTAAAAG
>JBIKNE010000022.1:0-11139 GCA_044358855.1 Bacteriovoracaceae bacterium
GGTCCAGTGATGCCCATATTAAGTGTGACTTCACCAGCGGGATTATTGGCAACCGTGCGAGGATTGTGGTGCGGAGACCACAGTTTCCAGTCGAGATTATTTTGGTGCATCTCGAAGATTTCATTTTCAGTTTCAACGTTGCCGTGTTCGGTGATGCCTAAGAAAACACCGACGCGAGATTTATCAACGTTTTCCCAATCAAGTTTCGCAGAAGTTTTCGCTTCATTGGCGCACCAAATAGAAATACTTCCCGCGCGCGTACCACGACGGCGCATTTTTTTATTTTGGTATTTGAATTCATCAAATTCACAAAGGCCCGCGACTTGTGAACCCATGTAACGAATCTCTGTGTGTTTTAGTCCAGAGACTCCGTTCAATAAGGCCGCGCGAAAACTCTCCAAAGAATTACCATTAGGCGCTGTTAGCCCAATACCTGTGATAACGATTCTTTGCTGCTGTGCCATATAATGTCCTTAGTAAGCGAGGAAAATTATTACCTTGCAGCGGAAAAGACGTCTAGTTAACAATTATGCTGAGCTTAGGGAAATGACATTGCACACAATCGATTTCTCCCTGGTATAGTGAGCGCTTATTTAAACGATTTAGTGAACGGGAGAGACCCCATGGAAAACCTTATCGTCATTTCAAAAGTTAAAAAGTTCATCAAAGAGAAGGCAGATTTCAATACTTCTGCTGGCTTCTTTGAACCATTGAACGAAGATGTGGTTAAAAGCTGTCGTGACGCTGTGGCGCATGCACAAAAGCTTGGCCGCAAAACTGTTATGGGCAAGGACTTCAACCTCTACGTAGAGGGTAAAGAGAATGAAGAAGCTTTGGTTGTAACTAGCAAAGTTAAAAAACTCATCAAGGACGAAGCGGGACTTTCAACCTCTTCTCAAGCGATTGAGCAATTAACAGTACGAGTTCAGACTATTTGTATGAAAGCGATTGAAAACGCGAAAGCCGATCGCCGTAAAACAGTTATGGACCGTGATTTCACTGCTCCGACGACTTTGACCTAGATACTTATCCAAATTCACCAGTAGTTCATGGGGGGAAGTAATCGCTTTCCCCTTTTACTGGTGAATTTGGATGCTCTGATCCCACTCATCAATAAAAAACTCACTAAGCACACGATCACCGTCACGATGACGGGCGCATCCCATTCAAAAACAAAATGTCCTAAGAACCAAGTCACAAGACTTGAACCCATCGCCACGACGGCCGTGAGCTCATCTCCTAGTTTAGAGAAGAGCGCAAAACTCACCATCACGAGAATGGTGGGTCCCCCGAGGCTTGAGGCCGTTTCGACTAACTCCGTCACAGAATCAGAACTAAATGCTATGAGATAGGCGGCGATTCCACTGATAAAGACTCCCGTGCGCGCCATGAAAACCCGTTTTTCATCAGTAAGCTTGGGATAGCGCGGGAAAATTAAATTATGAGTCGCTAAGGCCGAAATTGCCAAAAGAGTTGAGTCCACCGTGGAGAGAATCGCGGAAACCAGTGCTCCCACAAAAACGATATAGAGAAAAAAGCCTAAATGTTTTTTCGCCAAAAGCGGCATGATGGTATCAGAGTCCGCCAGCTCAGGATGATAAACATGGCCCAAAAGACCAATCCCTACCGGCATGAGCCCCACAAATAAATAAATCAAACCCGCCTTCCACGAGGAATGAAACGCCACATGTCCAGAACGTGAGGCCGACATGCGCGACACTAATTCCTGACTCATGAGTGAGCCCAACAGTGGAATCAGCCACATCTCCCATCTCGCTGCCCAACTCATCTCAGAGCTTTGCGAAAAGAAATCGAGGCTCTGAGGTTTCACCTGTGCCATCGCTGGCGCCACTCCTCCCATATCCATCACGATCGCCCAAAATAAAACGATTAATCCGACAATCAAAGCCGAGCCTTGAATCAGATCAGTATAAGCATCAGCAAGAAGGCCACCGGAGATGGTGTAGGTAATCACCACGAGTGCGGCAATGGTGACGGCGACCACCACACCATAATCAGTAGTGGCATGAATAATTTGTCCGAAGGCGCGGATTTGAGCGCCCGCCCAGACGAGACTTGAGGGAATCATAATTAAAGCGCCTAAAATTTCCGCACGCGCACCGAAACGCGTGCGAAAGAGATCGGGAATAGTAGTGATTTTTTTATTCCACAGAATACGAGCGAAAATAAAACCCATCAGAAAGATACAGAGAGCATAGCCAAAGGGATCAGCGTGCGTGCCGCTGATGCCTTCCCGATAAACTTTACCCGAGGTTCCGATACACGTTTCCGCCCCAAACCAAGTGGCAAAAATCGAGAAAGTCGCGAGGAATGGCCCCAAAGAGCGGCCGGCGAGGAAATAATCAGTATCGTTTTTAATTCTTTTAGAAACGACATGACCCAAAATGAGCATGCCCAAAACATAAACGCTGATGCCGACTAGTTCCCAATTCATGAACCTATCGCATCAATTTCTGAATCTCTTGTAAACTAAAAACTCATTTCATTTCTGCTTAATCCAAATGAGCCCGCGAAATTGCCCCAGCTTAAATCCGGTCGCCTGATCATTTGGATAAAGTTCATTCAATTTTTCTTTAAGTTCACCACTGAGCGTTTCACCATGGCAGCTCAGACATTGAGGACCCACATAGAGCGGCTCCATATAGGCCTTCTTGCCATCAGCAAAAGTATGGACCTGCGGCTTCAGCGGATTTTTCACGTCTGAGCTTTGAAACTTGGATATATAAGGCGCCATCCAGTCTTGTGCCTTATTTTGAATATTTCTAATTTTGTGAGAAGTACGACCAAATTCAAACTTTGTCATATCACTGCCAGCGGCTTCTTTTGCGATTGGTTTAACCTGGAGATGACAAAACGGCACGGCGGCCACTACTCCGTCAGCGACAATTTTTTTTGTGAGCTGACTCATCAGATTTGTCTTGAGTCGCAGGGCCAGTTCACGGGCCTCTGTTTCAAATTCAGCGGCATTTACTGACATAGAGATCAACACCATCACTACAAATCTCATACGATTCCTCTAATTAAATTTAACTCTCATTGTATTCGGAATCTGAGAATTGATTAACTTTTAAAGTTCGCCAGACCTGATTTAATTTTGGCACCATTAAGAATAATATTCCATTCAATCGGAAAGAGTTCAGCAAACATCGCACTGACACCACAATATTTTGTTTGTGAGAGCACAACGGATTCAATCAGTTTTTCACTATCAACATCTCCGTCGACTGAAAAAGTTATTTTTGCCCCAGTAAAGACCACAGGGTATTTACCTGCTTCTGAGATAGTCACATCCGTAATTACGCTAAAACTAGCAACTGATTGTTTGAACTTCTTGAGTAAAGCGATAACATCCATAGCAGTACAACCGGCCAGGCCCGCGACAACTAGTTCTTTAGGTGTCGCTCCTTGGTCTTTCCCTATTGGGGTCTTGCTATCCATAATGATGTGATGCTGTCGAAGTTCAGCATCAAACTCCATTCCGGATTTCCAACGTAGCTTGGTTTGCATGTGATTATTTACCTAGCTTACAGGTATTAATTCCGATTAAAGCATAAGGCGGACACCATCCAGCGAGGCCCGTCACAATCGGTAGTAAACCAATTAAAAACCAATAGTTTTGCGGGCCAACAAAGGCCAGTGAACAAAGAATGAATCCGACAATAACTCGTGCCCAACGTTCATAAAGATGAATATTCATGCCTACTCCTTTTTCCTCATTTTCTCAGTTCCCCTCAAATTGGAATATGACGCTGATCAGTTTTGTTAGAATTATGTTAAGGTCGCACCATTTAACGGCCAGGATTTCAATCACATGCTAGTTTGCCCTCTCATGCGCACACTCCTTTTCATGATGGGGCTTCTTTTCACCAGTACCGTCTTTGCCAAAGACGAAATCTGGCTGCGCACCAGTGCCACATTTAAATACAAAAAAATTCGCTTTCGTCCTGAACAGCAACATCGCATGAACGTCGATGGAAAAATGAAAAGTAACGTCTATCGACTCTCTATGGTCAAGAAAGTAAAACCAGTCAGACTGATTGGTGCCATCGGCTCATTTAATCGTTACAAAAAAGATCCTGAGACTCGTTTGAGTTTTGGTTTCTCTAAGAAACATCACCGTCTTGTGTATGAACAACGTTTCATCGAAGATGAAAGCAAGTCTCGTATGCGCTATCGCACGCGTCTCAAGCTGATTAAGCATATTGCCATTTATCAGGAAGTTTTTTACGAGCCTAAGCTCGATCAACTTAATGAATTACGTTTAGGAGCGACTATCAGCAAAAACTTTGGGAACATCGAAGGACTTTTCCGCTTTTCCGTTATTATGGAGTCCGAGAAAGAGCCCACTGATGTGATTTTGGCCGGGATTAATATAAAAATCTAATGAAGTGCCTATAACGTATTCGCCTTGCCTATTTTTAAGACGGCCATCAAACACACTTTCAAGCACATAATACTTATTAAAATTGGCGCAATAATTGCTTAAGTTAATGCACTCACATGACTTAATAGGGGGAACACATGCGCTTGACTCATTTTATTGCTGCTGCTCTTTTTTCTACCTCGGCGATGGCCATCAATTGTGGCGACACCATCACCTCTACAGTCAGACTCAAAAAAGACCTCGATTGTTCAAATTTCTCGGGCTTTGCCGCTGTTATTTTAAGAGGTGACGGCAAACTCAATGGAATGGGACACAAAATCATATCTCCTAATACTTCTGTCGGTCTCTACGCAGAAGGAAACCAAATACGAGTCAATAATCTTAAAATTGAAGGTGCGCCAACGGCGACCGGGATTATGGGCTATAATGTTGTGCGCTTAGTGGTTGATAATGTAGAAGCTCGCCAAATGAATATTGGTGTCGATTATTTCACAGAAGTTGATTATGACTGTGATCGTTTACGAGTTTCTCAAAGTGATTTGAGCGGCAACAATTACGCTGCTAAAGTGGTCGCTCCTCAATGTGAATATGTCCCACGCTTTATTGGAAACGATCTTTCCAACTCTGCTATTACTGCTCTCAATCTTTCGGCAAAACGTCTTCGCATCCGTGAAATTCAAGGTAATATTTTGGATGGTTCTACTCACGGTCTTTCACTTAGTTCAAGCGAACAAACATTAGTCGAAGGGCTTGACCTCTCCTCTTCTCAAATTAGTGGTACACAGATTTATGCTTATTCTTCAAACAACGTCATCATTCGCAACGTGATTACAGGAGAAGCGCAGGAAGGAATTCATATCTATGATGCCAAGAATGTTTTAATCCAAAATACTGAATCTATTAATAATGGAATCGGCATTAAAGTCGCCAACGACTCGGTCGCAACACAATTACGAATTGGTCAGTCAAAAACTCAAGGTAACGCCAGCTTCGGAGTGCTAATCACAAGTTTTGGCGCAGTGAAATTCTCACAAATTGCATTGCCTAAAAATAACCAGTTCCTGGATAACGTCGCCGTACTTGGTCAGTAATCTTCTAAATAAAGGGGGCCTCATTGGGGGCCCCTTTTGACCCCAAAATGCCTTTCATTACGGCAATGTGACACTTTTTCCATAACCTTCTCCCCCTAACTAATTGATTTCACAAACACTGTCGCTAGAAAACTTGGCATATTAATTGCTTCTTAATAATCAGGAACCGCCAACCTAACCCTAGGAAGCCAAATGAAAACGATCCTCACACTCTCACTTCTCACTCTCCTCGCTGCTTGTGGAAAAGACGGGAAGAATGGCGCGGATGGTTCAAATGGCGCAACCATTTTGGGTATTGATGGGGTCTCAACTGGAATAGATTTTGAAGACATCGATGCCGGGCTTGTATGTGGCAATGGTGGTATTTCAGTATTTACTTTTAGAGATTCAAACTCTGATGGAACTTTCCAAGCAGAAGAAAGCATTATTAAAGTGAAGGCCATTTGCCATGGTCTCAATGGACAAGATGGAATTGACGGTGTTGATGGCCAAAACGGCCTTAACGGTCAAGATGGCGCGGATGGACAGGATGGCATGAATGCAACTGTAACACTTGAAACAATTCAAGCGAGCAACAGCTGTCCCACCGGCGGAATAAAAATATATGCATCTGGTTCAGCACCAGTAGAAGTTTGTAACGGTATAAACGGTTTAAACGGTGAGCAGGGCCTACCAGGTGTTCAAGGTATCCCAGGACTCAACGGTACAAATGGTGTTGATGGCCAAGATGGTATCAATGGTCAAGATGGAATGGATGGACGCGACGGAACCCAAGTTCTGCCAGTTAAATTCTGTGTTGATGATAAAAGTACTTTTCCAGAATATGGTTTGATGATTGGTGAAGAGCTCTTCGCAGTCTACTGGGGCACAACTCCGGCCTCACCAAAGACTGCGCAAGCCTTTCTGACCAAACTTGTGCCAGGCCAATACCGCAGCACCGGTGGAAACAACTGTTTATTTAAAATTTAAATAAAGACGGGGCCCTGAACAAGGGCCCTACTCTCCTACTGCCAATCCCTCGCCACGTGGATCACTGACACCTACCCATTGATTACCCACTCGTTGAATCGCCTGAATTTGGCAACCCAAAATAGGATTAGTGACAGCATGGCCTTTTTGTCGAAGTGCTAAAAGAGTAGCGTCCGGTAATGAAGGATTTTCTACACGTAGCTCTTCTGGCTGCCACTGATGATGAATACGAGTCGCTGCGACGGCTTCATACAACGGCAAACGAAACTCCATCACATTCAACATGGTTTGAGCGACACAAGAAATAATCCGTGTCCCCGACGGTGTACCCAGCGCCAAAAATGGTTTGCCATCTTTTAAGACAAGCGTCGGACTCATGCTCGAGAGCGGACGTTTTTTAGGGGCCACTAAATTTTTATCGCCACCAATCGCGCCAAAAAGATTCGAGGCACCGACGGTTTGAGCGAAGTCATCCATTTCATTATTCAAAACAATTCCTGTTCCTCTCGCCACCATGCCAGCACCAAACCAACCATTGATCGTTTGGGTTGAAACCACAATATTTTCTTCGCGGTCCGCCACTGAGAAGTGAGTGGTTTCTGTCGGGCCATCGGGAATTTTCTTCAAAGGGAAAGTGCTGGAAGGGAGGGCCTTTTCACCGAAATATTTTTGCATATGAGCGGCGTAGGCTTTTGAGCTTAACTTTTTCGACGGAATCGGATTGAAGTCGGGATCTCCCATATATTTCGCACGATCGGCAAAACTGATTTGCATTGCGGTCGCAATTCGGTGAATGGTTTCTGGATGCTGAGGTCCCCACTGAGCTAGGTTTTGTTTCTCTAAAAGATTTAAGATCTGCACCACATGTGTGCCACCAGAGCTCGGAGGAGGCATCGAGATGATTTCGTAGTTATGATATTTGCCACGCACCGCTTGACGCTCTTTACTGCGATAGCTCTTTAAATCTTCTAAGGAAATGATGCCCCCGCGTGAACGCACCGTTTGCACAATACTTTTAGCGACTGAACCTTCGTAAAATCCTTTAGGGCCCTCTTTGGCAATTTTCCGAAGTGTTTTGGCGAGATCTGTTTGTTTTAAAAGCTGCCCTTGATAAGGAACCGAGCCATCTTTCTGAAAGAAAATTTCTTTCGCATCAAGATCAGCTTTGAGTTGCAGAGACTCTTCTTTAATGGCGGCGATCAAATGCGGATAAACCGGGAGACCTTCTTCCGCCAAACGTATCGCTGGCCGCAGAGTTTTGTCCCACGAGAGTTTTCCAAAACGCTTATGAATATCCCATAGGCCACGGACGAGTCCGGGTACAGCGACAGCATGAGGACCATAAATTGATTTATTCGGGTTGGGTGTGCCATCTTTGTTTAAGAACATTTTACTATGGCCGCGCAAAGGTGCGACTTCGCGAAAATCAAACACATGAGTTTTGCCGGTTTTTTTCTCATAAAAAATCAGAAATCCACCGCCGCCAATCCCCGTTGACTGGGGGCGCTCAACTGAAATGGCAAATGACACTGCCACAGCAGCATCGATGATATTTCCACCCTGACGGAACATTTCGAAACCGGCCGACGATGAGACCGTGCCTTGCGAAGTGATCATAAAGCCATTTGACGTGGCCTCATGCTGACTGCGTTTGTGGCCTGGAAGAAGCGAAGCTGTTCGGAGAGTTTCTTGATGAGTGCCTGAGCAGGCGACTAGAATAAGACTCAAGAGCAATAGTTTAAACTTATGCACGACAACTCCTTACCATGTTAGAATGAAAGCGTTTCATGTTTGGAATGATTTTGTCTAGGAGCGGCGAATGGAACTGCAAGCAGCGTGGCAAATCGAAGCCACCAGTTTAAAGCGCGATTACAAATTTAAAAATTTTCGCGAGGCCTTGGCCTTCACCAATGCTATCGGGGCAGTCGCCGAAACTCACAAACATCATCCGGATATTGAATTGGGCTGGGGCTATGTGCGCTTAAAAATTACAACTCACGACAAGGGCAATCAACTCAGTGAAAAAGATTATAAATTGGCAAAAGCCATTGATCAGCTCTCACTTGCCTAACAATTCTAAGCGCACTTGTTTTAAAAAATCTCGCTGCTCAAGGGAGCGACCTAAAAGATAACTCTCAGCGGGATCAACCAAAAACGCTTGCAGCGCCTTGCGACCTAAGAGCATTCGAAACTTCATATCCCGACGATTGGCCAAGGTGACTTCCGTCGAATGTATTTGGTCCGCAATCTTGAGATCAACTTGAATAACAAAGCGCTCAAGGGATTCACCATTTGAGCTTTTTACTCGGCGACGATCCACGATAGGGGCACTCACTTCATGGCCCAAAGCAAGTGAGCGCTGCACAGGCATCAACAGAAAGCGCACATAGGGCTGACCTTTCAGCAAGTAAGGCTCGGCATCTAAAGCATGTAAGCTGGAGGTGCGAGCCCCGGTATCGATTTTTGCTTTGATCGCCGGAATTCCCCACTGAGGAAGTCCCACCCATTCACGCCATCCGAGAGTTAATTTCATTTTTTTATTATAGGACCACTTCAAGAATCTCTGCTAGGAAAAAGCCACAATAGTTGATAAAAACTTGCGCTCTTTTGAAGGCTTGATACAATAAAATTCAAACAGGATGTTTTACGTTTAAGACATGAGGTCTCCTATGAAATTTGCACTCCCACTCATACTACTCATTTCAGCATGCGCCCAAATGAAAGGTCATGTGACAAAAGGCTCTTCTAAAGAAGCCAAAGTCCAAATGGATAGTGCCGCTGTGGTGTGGAGTGATCTTGAAAAGCTCGAGGATGACGACACTGAAACTCATGCCTTGGTCGATACCGTTGCTTCTAATGATCAAATCACTGCAGCCGAAGGCGGGGATCCTGATCAGGCCGAAGAAGTGGAAGAATCTAAAAGCCAGCGCCCATTCTTGAAAAAGATCAAAACAAAGCGTGTGAAATTTTGGGTCAATTATTTTACTGAGAAACAACGTGATCGCTTTCAGCGCTTTCTTAATAACGGCATGATGTATCGCCCGATTATCGAAAAGATCTTGGATGAAGAAGGTCTTCCGCGTGAATTATTCTTTGTAGGTCTCATTGAGTCTGGTTACTACTTAGGCGCCCACTCCCATGCATCTGCAGTGGGTCCTTGGCAGTTTATTCGTGGCACAGCTCATCGTTATGGCCTTGTGATGAACCGTGACCTAGATGAGCGTCGTGATATTTTTAAAGCAACACAAGCCGCTGCACAGTACTTCAAAGATCTGCATAACATCTTCTCATCATGGGAGCTGGCACTTGCTGCTTACAACTCAGGCGAATATGGCGTAATCCGTCGTATTACCAAGTATAAAACTCGCGATTATTATCAACTCTCTCGCAATAAACAGATTCCTGCTGAAACCATTAACTATGTTCCAAAAGTTTTAGCAGCAATGTATGTGGTGGAGAATGCCGAGAAGTATGGCTTTAAACTTCCTAAAGAGAATGCTCGTTTCTGGCAGAAAACCAAAACAATCGTGGCACCCAAGGGAGCAAATCTTACTACTTTAGGCAAACGCTTAAGACTCTCTCCTACTCTATTGGTTAAGTTGAATCCTGAACTACGTGGCAAACGCACGCCGCGCGCCTTTCCGGGAAGCTATCAATTACGTATCCCAGCAGATAAACATACCGCCTGGATGGAAACACTTGTTGCTGAAGAGCCACAAGTCTCACCTCGTGTGAAAGAATTAGAAGTCTTACGTGATCGCGTTTTACATCCAGAGCGTCATGTCGCGGCCGTTGCTAAAATGACACCAAAAAAGATCGCTCCGCGTGTCCACCGAGTGAAGCGCGGCGAAACGCTTTCCTTAATTGCAGCTCGGAATAATATGACACTCAAACAGATCGCTCTGATGAACGATATGACAGTTAAGAGCAAAATTCGCATTGGCCAAATCATTAAGCTTCACAAAGATGATGAAGTAAAAGTTAGAACTGCTGCGAGTAAACGAGTGGTAAAAGTACAAACCTCACCACTAGTTTATAAACTTCAGCGCGGTGAAACGCTTACAGATGTAGCACGCTGGTTTAATACTTCAGTTGAAGCTCTCAAGTCTGCGAACAAAATAACCAAAGGCAGCCAATTACATGTTGGCCATAAAGTAAAAATACCCGAAACTCGTCGTGGTACCTATACTGTTCGCCCAGGTGACTATTTGATTAAAATTGCCCAAAAGTTTGGCCTGAACCAAACTGCCTTGATGAAACTTAATAACCTCAAACGCCAAAGCCTTTATGCCGGCCAACGTTTGGTGGTTAATCTCGAATAAATTCTGGTTCAAAAAGCTTAAAGACAGCTTTGAGTGGTAAGTGGTCTGACACCTCTGGATGAGGTGTCGTAACAACTTCTGCTCGAATCAGAGGCCTTGTTTGAGCATGGTAGATATAATCCAGTCGTCGGTCGGGTCGATCACTTGGGAAAGTAAACCAAGTCTCTTCTCTCTGAAGATAAGCGACAGGAGCAACGACTTCCGTTAAAGGCAGATCTTCTAAAATTTTATAAGTTTGATCACCTTCATAAACATCCTTCGGATTACTAAATCCCGATCGCTTCATGGCCCCTTCGGGCAACATATTAAAGTCACCGCCGATAAAATCAACTGAATGCTTCTTAGTGTAGCG
>JBIKNE010000023.1:0-11122 GCA_044358855.1 Bacteriovoracaceae bacterium
ATCCATCTCGGCAGTACCATCACAAAGAATAACCATGCCTGAGTGCTGCGAATAACCCATGCCAACTCCGCCGCCATGATGGAGTGAAATCCATGAGGCGCCGTTGTTAATGTTGATCATGGCATTCAATAAAGGCCAATCCGAAACAGCGTCACTGCCGTCCTTCATGGATTCTGTTTCTCTATTGGGTGAAGCCACAGAGCCGCAATCAAGATGATCACGTCCAATAACTATAGGTGCCTTCACCTTCTTTTCTCTGACCAGCTTGTTGAAAAGTAGCGCCGCCTTTTCGCGATCACCATACTTAAGCCAGCAAATCCGAGATGGAATTCCCTGGAATGAAATCATCTTGCCTGCTTTTTCAAGCCAATTAATCATCGATTTATTTTCTGGGAAGAGTTCCATTAAGGCTTTGTCAGTCACGCGAATATCTTCCGGGTCTCCAGACAGTGCTACCCAGCGGAAAGGACCCGAACCCTCACAGAATAAGGGGCGAATATATGCCGGAACGAAACCCGGGAAATCAAAAGCGTTACTTACTCCGGCCAATCGCGCACCCTCGCGCAAATTATTTCCGTAATCAAATACGTGTGATCCCTTTTTCTGAAATGCCAACATGGAAAGTACATGATCGCCCATAGTTTTTAATGAGAGCTCCGAATACTTTTTAGGATTTGTTTGGCGAAGATCATTAGCCTCGGCCAAACTCATGCCAGCTGGCACATAACCATTAAGAGGGTCGTGGGCGGATGTCTGATCAGTAACGAGATCAGGAACAATGCCTTTATCGAGGACATATTTGAAAAAATCTGCCGCATTTCCGACAACACCAATTGAAATTGCTTCACCAGCATTTTTTGCTTTGAGCGAAAGATCGATGGCTTCATCAAAATTCTTTGCTAGCACATCGAGGTATTTAATTTTAAGTCGTTTTTCAATACGTGTGGGATCGATATCGCAAGCGAGACAAACTCCATCAGCCATTTTAACTGCAAGTGGTTGAGCTCCACCCATGCCACCAATTCCGCCAGTTAGGACAAGCTTACCCTTGAGTGTTTTTCCTTCGCCGTAGTGCTTGCGAGCAGCGGCCATAAAAGTTTCGTAGGTGCCCTGAATAATTCCCTGTGAACCAATATAAATCCAAGAGCCAGCTGTCATTTGGCCATACATCATGAGGCCTTCAGCATCGAGTTTATTGAAGTGATCCCATGTGGCCCACTTCGGAACAAGATTTGAATTCGCAATCAGAACACGAGGCCCCTGTGGGTTTGAGGGAAAAACGGCAACCGGTTTACCCGATTGAACAATCAGAGTTTCGTCGTTCTCGAGATTTTGTAAAGTGTGGATAAGATCTTTAAGTGCCTTTGGGTTGCGAGCTGCTTTTCCATTGCCGCCGTAGACAATTAAATTGTCACGGTCTTCGGCAACTTCAGGGTGAAGATTATTGAGCAGGCAACGAAGAGCCGCTTCTTGGTGCCAGCCCTTACAGGTTAATTTATCACCGGTAGGTGGTAGTGGAATTTGCATACAATTTCTCCTTAGCGAAGCTGTCCGGTTACGATTTCAACTTCAGCAACAATTTCTGCGTTTTGTACCAGCTGGGTTAAACGCTCAATATCTTTATAAAAGATTCGATCTTCTACAATCGGTGGCACATGTTTTCTCACGAGTGTCACAACTTTTTCTAAGGCCGGTGAGGTTTTGAGCGGACGTAAAAAATCTAGGCCCTGAGTATTACATAACAGTTCAATCGCAAGACAGTGCTGTACGTTCTTAATGACTTCATGAAGTTTTCTTCCTGCTGTCACACCCATAGAGACATGGTCTTCCTTGTCGGTGGATGTAGGAATAGAATCCACGCTTGCTGGATGGCATAGGCCCTTATTTTCAGAAGCTAGCGCTGCCATTGTTACATGAGCAATCATCAAGCCTGAATTGAGACCAGAATTCATCGTAAGAAATGCGGGAAGATCAGAGAAATGAGGATTCATCATTTTCTCTACTCTGCGCTCGGCTATATTTCCAATTTCAGAAACCCCCATCGCCAAATAATCTAAGCAAAGCGCCAGGGCCTCTCCGTGGAAATTCCCACCGCTGACAACGTCTCCTGTATCTGGAAAGACCAGAGGGTTATCAGTTACAGAATTCAGTTCAATCTCTATCACTTCAGTTGCATGGCGTAGAGTTTGACGACAGGCCCCGTGAACCTGAGGAATACAGCGTAATGAATAAGGATCTTGTACTTTGCCGTCATCTGGGTGTGAGTTGATAATTTCTGAGCCGGCAATAATTTTTAAAAGATTAAAGCTGACATCAACTTGCCCTGGCTGAGGTTTAAGTTTCGATATTCGAGCATCAAAAGCAGAAGGAGTTCCACGAACTGCATCAAGTGTTAAGCAGCTAATAATGTCAGCTTGCTTCATGATGTTTTCAGTATCGATAACTGCCATTGCACCTAAGGCCAGCATAACTGAAGTACCGTTGATCAAGGCAAGGCCATCTTTTGGCCCAAGCTTGGCAGGCTCAAGACCAACTTGATGAAGAGCAAAATCAGCACGAACAATTTTTCCTTCGAATTCAACCTCACCTTCACCAATCAATGCGAGAGCGACATGTGAAAGAGGGGCCAGGTCACCTGAGGCACCGACAGACCCCTTCTCGGGAATAACCGGGGTAATACCATGGTTAATCATATCCAAAAGGAGCTTAACTGTTTCAGGAGTTACGCCACTGTATCCTTGAATTAAACAGTTCGCGCGAGAAATCATAATGGCGCGAGAGACATCCCGACTAAAAGGACTACCGACACCCGTACAGTGAGAGCGAATAAGATTGTATTGAAGTTGGGCCAGATCCGCTTCTGCAATTTGTTTTGAAGCGAGAGCACCAAATCCCGTATTAATTCCGTAAACAGGTTTTCCCTTCTTAACAATATCGAGAACAATTTGACGGGACTTTTTCATTCCCTCCCAAGCTGTTGGAGCGATTGATAAGTGGATCTCGCCTTTTTTGGCAGTTGCTATGTGGTAGAGACCCTTAAGGGTAAGATTGGTTCCGTTGAGTTCAAATTTTTTCATGTGATCCTAACGCAATTGTGCGATTCTTGTTCCGTAGTTTTTTTGTGGTTCAGCAAATACAAATGATCCGGCAACCAAATTATTTGCACCTGCCGCAGCTAGTGACTTGGCGTTCTTGTCAGTCACTCCGCCATCAACTTGAATTTGAAAGTTCATACCGTACTGTGTGCGGATTTTAGCAAGTTCTTTAATTTTATCTTCCACCGCTGAAATAAATGATTGGCCACCAAATCCGGGATTAACTGACATCAGCAAAATTAAATCAACTTGCTTGAGAAGATAGTGTGGGATTTGATTAACTGGCGTTGAGGGATTAAGTGAAATACCAACTGATGGATAAAGTCCCTTGGCCTTTTGAATAAATCGATCGTGGTGGGTCACAGCTTCCCAATGAAAAGTAAAATTGTGAAGACCGACGTCTTTAAACCACTCAAGATGATCGTCAGGATTCGTCACCATAAAGTGAGCGTCAAGTGGATGTCTCGTAATGTTTTTAATATTTTTTAGTACCGTTGGTCCAAATGTCAGATTGGGTACAAAGTGGCCATCCATGACATCGAGGTGGATCCACAAATCTTTCTCTCCCTCAAAGCGTTGCAACTCAGTCTTGAGATCAAGAAAGTCCGCAGATAATAAACTGGGAGCAATAATCATGGCTTCTCCTTGAGAGGCGAGGTCAATTTAAGTTCTGAACGCCAACCGTTTAGAAGCTCAGTGTCTGTGCTGGCTTTTTTACCTTCTAATTGAATTCGATTGAGTCGAAGTGCACCATCGAGGCAGCCAACTACGAGAGTGTTCATATGGTTTTTAATCTCACCCGCCTTAATGGGCGCAGTGATCTTTTCAAGTTGAAGTACTTTGAGTCTTTTGCCATCAACAAAACAGTACGTTCCTGGCCAGGGATCCATGGCGCGAATACGGTTGATGAGTTGTTCTGAATTTTGTTGAGTAAAATCTAAAAAACCATCTTCTTTTTTTAGCGTAGGAGCAAAGCTCACGCCTGCTTCGTCTTGTGGAGTCGCTTTGATTTTTGCACTGATAAGATTCTCAATGAAGTCATTACAAGCGAGAGCCGCTTGCATTTTGAGACGCGTAGTCAGCTGGCCACCAGTTTCGTGTGAAGATATGGCGACAGGGTGAGAGTGTACAATGTCACCGGCATCCATCTTCTTGACCATTTTTTGAATTGAAACCCCGGTACTCTTATCACCGTTCCACAGCGCGTACTGAATGGGCGCAGCTCCTCGGTATTTAGGGAGAAGAGATGTGTGGATATTAAAACAGCCAAGCTTGGGAAGTTTTAAAATACGTTCACCCAAGAATTGAGCGAAGGCGAGTACGATCATGAGATCGACACCTTCGTTTTCCCATTGAGCTAAAACTTCTGTTTCTTTATTTATATTTTCTGTTTGGACTAGTTTGAATTTTTGTTCACGGGCATATTGAATGACTTCCGGCGATTTAAGCTCTTGCCCGCGACCTGCTGGACGATCAGGCATAGAAACTACCGCCACAACTTCAATCTGTGGATGATGCGCTAAGAGTTCAAGGGTCGCGACGGCAAAATCCGGCGTACCAAAAAAAACTGTCTTAAGTTTTTTCACGCACATCCTTCGCTAAAGGCGTTTTTTATCTTTTAAGAGTTTTGTTTTAAAAAACTTTTTTTTCAAAGGACTAAGGCGATCAATAAGAACGACACCGTCAAGATGATCATTTTCGTGTTGCAAGCAAACTGCTAGTAGATCGTCAGCTTCAAGCGTGCGCTTTTCACCTTTTAGGTCTTGGTATTCGATAACAATTTGTTCAGCGCGAGTAATTTCTTCATAAACATCAGGAACACTTAAACAGCCCTCTTTGCCAATCGTCTCTCCTGACTTTTTGGTGAAGACTGGATTGATGAAAACCATTGGATTGAGATTGGTAAACTCCATCTCCTCCTTGCCATTCGCTCGAGTCACTTCTTCGCGCTCGAAGTCGATATCGACAACAAACATTCGGATTGAAATTCCAACTTGTGGAGCAGCAAGGCCAATACCCGGGGCGTGGTACATGGTGTAGAGCATGTTCTGAACAAGAGTTTCTAACTCTTTATCAAATTTTGTGACAGGCTTGGCCACCTGCGCCAAAATTGGCTCTGGATAGGTATAGATAGGGAGCAGCTCTCCCTCTAGGCGATAATTTTCCAAAATCATGCTTTTTTATAGCATGTTCAGAGAGGGATTAAAACGCGAGTTTCCGGTTACGAATGTATGTCCAAATCGAATAAGCCAGAAACGATCCAGGTACCATATATGCTGCTAACCACGACGGAATTTTGCCACTTTGGCCGTAGGACAATGATGCCGAAAAACCCACCCAAAACACAACGGTCAATACAAGAGTGATGGCAACGTTTTTGCCAAATGAGTCAGAACGCCGACTGGGTTTATACATGGCGCCAATCGGAATAAGGGCAAAAACTAAGCAGGCGAGGGAGAGCGCAAGTTTTTGATGCAAAATGATTTTGTATTCGTTGGTATTGATTCCAGTTTCAGCAATTTTATTCACAAAATCATTTAAGCTGAACCAATTCAAGGTCGTTAAATCAGCCTCAAATTCACCAAAATCCTCAGGGGTTTCATTAAGGGCCAATTCTTGTTTGGGCAAAACACTTTGGCGAGGAAATCTGCTTCCCGTTAAATCCTCTAAGGTGTGTGCATTTTCAAGGCTCCACAAATTGCCGTGCAAATAAGTGGCTTTGTCGGCTGTTAAAACACGAGTCGTGATGCCCTCAACGGTATGATAATAAAAACGAATATTCGATAATGTTTTTTTCTTTTTATCGAATTGTAAAAACGTGGCGAAATAATCTTTTGATTTAAACCAAAATTGCCCACCGTCGGCCATACTTCGCGTCAGGTATTTTCCCTCATACTCTCGGCTTCTTTCAATTTCTTGGCGTTTGATTTTATTAGCAAAAGGCTCAATAAAACCAAGATTAAAAAACTGAGTACCTACCAAGGCAAGTGAACAGACACCGATAATAATTGTTATCCGAAGATGTGAAAAGCCGGCAGCAAGTCCCGCGATGAGTTCGTTATGCGATTTAAGTTTATTAAAAGTGAAGAGTGTTGCGATTAGACATGTAACTGGAAGCATTTTTCCAGCGAGGTCTGGCATTTTTAAAAGCCATTCAAGTAAAACTCGATCACCGTCTTTGCCGCGCAAAAAACCATTAATAATATCAGCACTCGTTATCAGCATTAGAAGTGCGATCAATGCACCTAAAAGTGATTTAAACCAAACGCCAACAAACAAACGAGTGAGAAGACTCATGCTCCAATTATACGTTTGAGCGGGCCGCTTGAGAACCAACTTAAAATTCGGCGAAAAAATGGTGTACTAAAGCGATCTAGCCCTGGGTGGCGAGCAATTATCCTGAGCCAGACGGTTGAGACTCGGTAGTATAAATTTATACAATTGATCCCACCGGGTTGAGCTTGTAGCCAAGTCTTAAATTCACGAAGATTTTGAGTTGTGGGATGCTCCTCTCCAAAGCAATGAGTCGCGATATAACACTTACGAGATTTAACAAAGATCTGTTGATAGGCATCAAAGAAAACTTGGTGTTGTCGAAATCTGAACTTTTTCAAATGTTTCCGACACATTTCCGAGTTAACCACTTGATAGGGTTGATTTGCAGAGAATAGAACAAACTGTTCAAGACATTTTTTGCTATCGTCATTGAACTTGCCGGTTGCATCATAAACCTTGGCTAATTCAAAGTAGAGATGGCTGATCATCAGCATTTCAGTAATGTCTCTATTTTTGTCAAAGTGAGCGGGCTTAATTTCATAGATATTGGGAATACGATTAACTTCGGCAACAGTTTCTAGATATTCGGTGTAGCGACGGATGGCCGTAACAAAATCACCTTTGGCAAAAGCTTCTTTCCCCTGCCTGACATTGGTGATGCGGGTATCATACTTATGCCTGAGCATAAGTTTATGTTCACGTTCTTTAAGCGCGTCTTTGACTTGCTTTTTATACTGACCACCGGTTGCCATATGAAGGCTTATCGAACGAGTGAGGTGGTGGCCTAAATATTTAGAATCTCAAATTTAAAGCGAAGGAAACGTCGGAAATTTTTTCTCTCCGATAGAGGAAACCGATTTTGTCTTCAATTTGGCGGGAGTTTCTCATCGCAAAATCGAAACCTAGCTTAGGTCCTGTCCAGCTCACTCCCCAGGACTCACCCTCTAAATTCAAGGCTCGATCTTGATAGCGTCCTACTCTGATAAAGAGATCTGCAAAAGGGTTATACTGGGCGGCTCCACGCCAAATTCGTGAATCAGAAAAATCAATTGTTGGATCTCCGCCAGCATCAAAAATAATCATAAGCCTTTCGGTCAGGTTGTACTGGGCCCCAACCGTAGCACGTGATTCACCGGGAGTCGCTCGTCCTGGGTCATCCCATGTTGCGCCAAAAATTAATGAAGGAGTATAGACCCAAGTTAGCCCAAGAGTTACTGGGTGAGAAATGCGGTGGCGATAGTTGTACTCTTCTGGTCGGGTATCTTCGGTATATTTATAGATAACACCAAAAGCCATGCTCTCGCCTAAGTTAGATGCCAAGGTGGCTGTTCCGCGTTTGCGCTGGAATCCATTTTCTTTTTGGTATTGATAACTGAAGCCACCCTTAATGGTGGATGCATTATCAAAAAGAAAGTAACCCTCGTGACTGTTGCTCTTTGAGAACGTGCGTCCGTCAGTATCGCGCTGATCATTTTTACTTTTGAGATCAGAATTAGTGTTTTGATATGAAACAAAAGTGTCTGAGAAAAAAGCTAGAGAAGCAGGATTAAGAATGGCTGTTTCTGAGACAAGCAGCGAAGCAACACCAGCTCCACCTGTGGAGACAAGTCGTGTTGTTTGAAACGGCCTAATTTGAGCCGCAGCGTCGAGAGAGAGTAGGAGACAAAAAACTAAGATGAGTCGCATGATGGAAACCTATGATATTATGCTATGCTCACTTTCAAGCTAAACCAAAATGAGAGCAGAACTCAAGGACTTTCATGAAAATCAAGAAAGCAGTCATTCCAATTGCTGGAAAAGGGACACGATTCCTGCCTGCAACTAAACAAATTGCGAAAGAAATCATCCCGATTCTCAATATCCCAATGATTCATCACATTGTAGTGGAGGCGGTTGAGTCTGGCATTGAACAAATTATATTTGTCACCTCAGCGGGAAAATTCGCCGTAGAGGACTATTTTGATCGTAACCAAGAGTTGGAAGCTTTTTTGGAAAAAACTGGAAAGCACACAGAACTAGAAATGATTCGGAAAATTGGCACGATGGTTGATGTGACCAGTGTGCGCCAAAAAGAGCAACTTGGTTTGGGTCATGCTGTTTTGATGGCCGAAGAACTTGTTGGCAAAGAAACGTTTGCGGTTTTGTTGGGTGACGACATAGTCGTGAGTGATATTCCCTGCACAAGACAACTCTTAACTGCCGCAAAAAAGTATGGAGATTCACCAGTCATTGGTGCAATGGAAGTGCCAATTGAGCAAACAATACGATACGGAATCATAAAGGGCACTCAGGTTGCGAATGATCCGCGCACTTTGCGCATGCAAGGTATGATTGAAAAACCTAAGCCCGAGGTAGCACCTTCTCGCTTGGCCACCCCTGGCCGCTATGTTTTGTCGTCAGATATCTTTGCGATCTTAAAAGAGATTCCTCGTGGAGCTGGTAACGAATACCAACTGACAGATGCGATTAATGTTTTGTGTTCACGACGTGAAGTTTATGCACATATGTTTGAAGGTGAGAGATTTGATACGGGTCATCTGCTGGGCTACTTGGAGGCAACAGTAGATTTCGCGCTCAGAGATCCCGCCCTCAAGGACTCATTTAAAACGATCATTCAAGACCGCCTCAAAAGACATGGAGTAAAATTGTGAAAAAACTTATTCTTCTATTGGCTTTAAGTTTTCCTGCTTTTGCTTATGTTCCAACGGTAGAATCACTTTTTCGCCATGGTGGAAATCCAGATGTCACAGCTAACGCGATCTTATTATCTGGCAAAGTGTCTCTGTATAACCCATATGACGAAAAGTTAGCTGATGAGAGCGCTGAGAGCTTCTGGGTCAAGTGGGTCTATAATATAACTCCGCAAAATAAACTGAAGCTGACGCAACTAATTTATCGTGCTCCCACGATGACAGAAGCTTCGTTGGTGAATAAGACATATGTAGCAGATCTATCACCACACTATTTTGGTTCTTCGACTCCTAATTCGGAGAAAGGGCTTTTCTTCTCAATGTTGAACTCACTTTTGATTAACGATGGCTCTTTTATGGTGGAGTTTTTGCGCACCAGAGGCGTCGATGTGAAGCTTAATCAGGAGTTAATTAACAAAGATAAGAAAAATCTCATGCAAAGGTACCGAGCTTGGTTGATAAAAAACAAAGGTGGTCGTGGCGCGGTTGATGAGTCTCCCATTGCTCCCAATTCAGTAACGGAAAAAGAGAAAGTGGATGCTGTTATGGCGTCATCAATGTATTTGGATACAAAACAAGTAACACTGGCACGTCACCAAGGTGAGCCTGCCTGGCAAGTTAAGGCAGATGGATTTGAGGCCTGGATTAATGATGAAAAAAGAGAATTACGCCAATTGACACTCAAGAACGGTGCCTCTGAAACAGATATTCAGCTGAGAGATTTTATTTTCTTCAGTGGAACAAATGCCATGCCCAGAAGCATACTTGTAAAAGGTCAACAGGATCAATATTGGCAGGTCGAAATTTTGGGCGTTAAACAATTCAACGAGACGATGAATGATCTCGTGGCACGTCTTCGTCGATATGATCAAATTCTCCAACAGAAGCAGGAAGTGATGGTCCGCCCAGCATTTATGCTCTGATGTATTGCCGAATTGCTGTAAACTATCCAGTCAAGAATCAAGGCTTGACCTACCAGGTACCAGTGGGGATGGATCTCCGCATTGGCGATATGGTTGATGTTCCCCTAGGAAGAAGAAAAGAAATTGGTTGTGTGCTAGAGGTAGATGTCCCTGCTCCAGAAGGAGTCGTCGCTAAAGATGTACAGGCCAAGCGTGAGGATTATCCCCAGCTTTCAATAGATGATCTCAAGCTTTTTCAGTGGATGTCGGATTATTATCATTACGGTTTAGGCCAATTGATTGCTGACAGTTTGCCTGCCACTAAAAAAAGACCTCGACCGCTAAAACCGATTCAAGGTGCCGGTATTGATCCGGGATTTTCTCCAACCGCTGCTCAAAATTCGGTTATAGATTCTATTAAGTCGCATGGAAATAGTTTTTCAAAACATCTCATCCACGGAGTGACAGGTTCGGGAAAAACGCTGATTTTTTTAGAGCTCATTCGTTCCGTCCTTCAATCTGGTAAAAGCGCTTTGTATCTCTTGCCGGAAATTAATCTTACTCCGCAATTTGTTGAGACATTTAGCGAGCATGTAAACGTTCCTGTTTATACCTTTCATAGTGAAGTTACCGCTTCCGAGAAGTTTCTTATTTGGAAAGAAGCATCTGAGGCAAAAACCCCCTGTTTATATATTGGTGTTCGCAGTGCTGTTTTTCTTCCGATCCAAAAGTTGGGACTTATTGTTGTCGATGAAGAGCATGATGGATCGTTTAAGCAAGATGATCGTTGTTCATACAATGCTCGCGATGTTGCCATAAAAAAAGCTCAAATTGCAAATTGTCCAGTCGTTCTTGGCTCGGCTACACCGGCCCTAGAAATCTGGCAGCATTTTACTTCAGGACTACCACATACTTTTTATTATCCTCTTCGTGAACGAGTCACTGATGCATCACTGCCTGAAATAGTGCTTATTGATACCAAGGTGAAATCTAAAGCTTTTGATCCGACAGATAGTACATGGCCTCTCCATGAAGATTCCATTACCGCCCTCAAAGAATCTATGAGAAATAAGGAGCAAGCCCTGGTCTTTATCAATCGTTTGGGTTTTGCGAATTATGTTCAGTGCCGTGCCTGTGGACACCAATTCCATTGCAAAAA
>JBIKNE010000391.1:0-2987 GCA_044358855.1 Bacteriovoracaceae bacterium
GTTATTAAAGCATCGGCCGGCATCCCTGAATGGCTCTCAGGCATTATCTTTTGTGTTGGTGCCTTCTTGATTTTGATCGGTGGCATTAAACGTATCGGAAAAGTAACTGAGAAGATGGTTCCGGCCATGGTAGGGCTTTACCTTTTCGGAGCTATTTGGATTTTGATCGCTCGCTACGACATGATTCCTACGATGTTTGCTGAAATCTTCTCCGGTGCTTTTGCGGGCACAGCTGCGGTGGGTGGATTTGCCGGTGCTGCTTTTAAAGACGTTATTATCATGGGTATTCGTCGTGCTACCTTCTCTAACGAAGCTGGGATGGGTTCAGCGGCGATGGCACACTCCGCCGCCAAATCTAGTCCGATTCAAGAAGGCATTGTCGCTTTACTTGAACCCTTTATCGATACCATCGTGGTGTGTACCATCACGGCCGTTGCTCTGCTTTTAACAGGTGTTTGGAGCATGGAAGGTGTTCCTGCGGGTTCAGAAATGACAGCGCAAGCCTTTGAGAGTGTGATGGGTCCTGCTGGCCGCTGGATTGTAACCGCCACTGTGACTCTCTTTGCTTTCTCTACCTTGATTTCTTGGAGCTACTATGGCGAGCAAGGCATCACCTTTATCTTCGGTGATAAATGGATTCCGGCCTATCGTTATGTTTTCATCGCCTTTATCTTCATCGGCGCTATCGCCCAGTTGAATATCGTCTTGAATCTCTCTGATGCGGTGTACGGTCTTCTAGCTCTACCAAATATTATGGCCTGTTATTTGCTTTTGCCTAAAGTCAAAGAGCAGCTCAACGATTACAAAGCTAAACTGAAATCCGGAGCGATCGCTCCAACGAAGTAAGTCTTCAAGGCCACTCTACGGAGTGGCCTTTTTTTAATTTAAAAAATTTTGCTGCTGCAAACATTTCAACACATTCTGAGAATAAGTAATGTGTGACTCTTGGGTATACTTGAGTTGAGTATAAACTTGCGCCAAATTCGACACGCCATTCTCCTTAACCAGCATCCGCAATCTCTCATCGGCCATGTAGCGCTCCCAACCTTTAACTTCTCGCTCGTGATAAAAATCGCTGATCATTTCAGGTGTCGGCTTTTGGTATTTTTCACGATGAATCAGCGCGCGAGTCGGCAGACGATCTCTCTTCGCCGGATCTTCTGCCGGATGACCTAGAGAGAAACCCACTACTGGCACAACTCCCTCGGGACACTCTAAAATCTCAGCAATTTCCAAACAGCTCGCCAGGGTGGTGCCCATAAAACAAATCCCTAGGCCCTCAGCTTCCGCCGCCAACGCGACATTTTGTGCCACCAAGGTGGCATCAATTGCTCCAATCATAAAGCTCATAAAATTATCAAAGTTCATAGGAGCTTCATGCATGGTTAACCACTGTCTCATGCGATGAAAATCAGCACAAAAAGTAATTAAGAGGGGGGCATCAATGACCATCGATTGCTCGAAATGTGGTCGATAGAGCTTCTCTTTGAGTTCTGAATCGCTCGTCACAATAATCGAGTAGGCCTGCATATTACCTGAAGACGAGGCCCTGAGACCTGCTGCTAGTATTCGTTCAAGCACTTCCTCATCAACCGGCCGGTCGGTAAAGCGACGAATAGAACGATGGGAGTGAATGACATCATAGAACTGCATAACTATTCCTTAGTCGCCACAAAACTGCCTAACAACTCGCCACCCTTAAAGCGTGCTTCTCCCTTAAATTCGGGACTAGCGCCATAAATGACTTCGTGAAAGTTGGCCAATTGTCCGCTGTAATGAACTTCAAACTCCTCCCCGTTTTCCTTGGCAATAATCAAAAACTTAAATTCACATTTGCTGCCATGGCATAATAGCTCCCCTTTCAGCGGCGCTGAAAAAACTCCCGGAACAATCACCTCACCCGTGATATCCCCACGAAACCCCGCCAAACGAATTTCACCTTGGGGTGACTCCAGCACCATGACATCATCAAAAACTCGCTCACCGATCGTAAGTTTCATTTGGTAGCGACCATTTAAAACTGGCCCACTCGCTGAAGCGAGGCCTAAGGCAAATAAACTCATCATGACAGCTAACATTTTCATTTTTCCCTCCTTTGGGAGTAGCTAGCTTCGCTAAAACAAGCCTTGAACAAAAGTGAAAGTTAAGGCAGATTATGTGACAAATGGAAACAGATCGAATTAAACACTTTTGCACCATCGCCCAATCCGGCAGCATGACTCGGGCTGCTGAAATTCTGGCGCTGTCTCATAGTGGACTTTCAAAATCCATGAAGGTGCTGCAAGCGGAACTCGGAATTGAGCTTTTTCGTGCCGATGGCCGGGGACTCGCTCTGACTCAAGAGGGGCAGGAATTTTATCGCCGCGGCCTTTTGCTGTTGCAACAGGTTCATCAATTGACTCAAAAACTCTCGCCGCCTACGCGAATGCTCACCATTGGCCTCCCGGAAGTCTTGGGCCATATTATGGTGCGTGAAATGGCCGGTGATTTTATCGACGGCGTGAGGATCGCAGAATGTGAAGCCGCCTTATTAGGGGAAAAAATCCTACAAGATGAATTAGATTTTGCTCTAAGTTTTATACCCTATCCGATGTCAGGAATTGAATTTCTCTCGATTGGTAAAATGCCCCTGGGTGTATTCCACTGCCATCAGCCTTTTCAAAAGAAGAAATTAGCTGAAATTCCTTTTGTAACACCCTTGGCACAGATGAAAGAAAATCCCTTAAGTCTAAAATCACAAGACGGCTGGCCGATCGATGTCCCCCGCCTAGTGCAATATCAGGTGAACACCCTAGCGATGGCCCTTGAAATCGTGCAGGCAAAAAAAGCGGCGATCTATCTGCCTCGCTTGCTGGCAAAGAAGCTGCAGCTCATTGAATATGAGCTACCACTTAAGACTTCTGCACGAGATGTTTTTTTAGTGAAGAAAAAAGATACCAAGGAATCTATTGAAATGAAAAAGGTCACCAAGATATTTAGACAGCTAG
>JBIKNE010000393.1:0-2975 GCA_044358855.1 Bacteriovoracaceae bacterium
TTCATTATTGGTATAGAGCAATTCTGGCCAGTCTGGATCAACTTTACGAATTTGTGTTTGGCGATGATGAAAGTCATGGGCCGCACGCCAAGCATAAAAGCCATTCAAAATAGGAAGATGGCAGATCGTTCCCACCACATCATTCACCCACCGCTTGTGTGAGAAGCTGTAATGGCCACAGTCGTGACCGAGGACAAAGATTCCAACAAAAGCCAAACCAGCGAAGAAAATCAAAACAGCTTTGAGAGGCCACCAGACGAGCTCATTAGGAGTAATCCACAAAAGCCACTGCGTGATGATCACCATGGAAATAATGCGCATGAATGTTAACCATGCGCGGGTAGCATCTTGTTTACGATTTTGAGGCTGAATGACTCGCGCAACTTCGGCGACGGTTCTCATAATTTACTCCCCCACAAGTAGTCTTGCGAAGGTTCAACAATACCGAAGTTACACACATCTTTGTATTTTGGATGGTGATGACCGATATGATGGCGCTTCATAAAACGCGACCATTTAAATTTCATTAAAGAATGAGAATCCGGCAAATGCTCTATCCAATGAATCGCCTCATAAAGCCCATACCAAAGTGTCAGTGTAAAAATCAGATGAGGCACAAACACAGCAGGAAGTATGAATGAGAATAACCAGGTTATGAGTGGCAGATAAACCAGAAAGTAAGACGCTTGTAACCAAGGGGGCATCAAGAGCATATAGACGTCGTTAAGTTCATCATACTCCATCTCATGGGCCTGATAAAAAGTATGGTGCCAATGATGCATTTTATGCGCCCAAGAAAAACCCGGCAGCTTCTGATGGAGCATATAGCGGTGAACCAAATAAAGCGCCACACTGGCCCAGGCCACAGAGATTAAAATCCATAAAGATGAGAATCGATTCCAATCCACTCTACTGAAAGTAATCACCAAGGCGGTCACTTCAAAAAGAACAAATAGGAATATATGTACCCGAGCAGAGTATTTCTTTGGAATAACTTTGGCGCGAAAGTGCTTTCTGTAGCGGGCCAGTTTCATAGCTCTATTGTATGATGACAGCATATGGATACCAAGCACCCAGCAAAACGTGACATCGTTTGGCGCTATTTTGATGTCTTAAAACAAAGTGGTGAAGAGACTAACTTCACTATTCATCGCTATCGCTCCGAAAGACCGCTTGAAAAGCTCACCTTTGATCACCGGCAGTATGATGGTGTCTCAGCTATTTGTGAGATTGCGAGAAAGTTACCTTTTGAAGGTTTTGTTCCTCCGCAGTTTAAAGTCGCTCCCAAGCCTAGCTTATTCAAAAGATGCATGATGCTATTAACTTGGAGTCGGCAACTTTTCCCAGGCGTTGGGCGCTCATGGATAACAGGAACTGGCGTGCGTATGTCGGCCCAAGCTTTCATTAACATTAGCGAAAAAGAATGGAGCGATATTCAAGCTCGCAAAGGGAACGGTACAGTCGCGATACTCTCAACTCTCGACGTCGTTGCACAAAAATATCTGACAGACTCTCCACTTCCAAGACTTTGGATGGTGCCGGTTGGATTATATGAAAAGATTGATCGCTCTCTTCACCCACAAAACAAAGTGGCTTTTGTCGATGTGAGTTTATGGAGCGAGGGAAATCAAAAAGAAGCTATTCAATCTCAACTCAAAAGAGATCTACCTAAAGGTCTATATTGGGGAAGCATTCTGACGTTACATATTGTTGATCTTTTAGGAGAACAACTTTTTCTCTTCAGTTTAAAGTTCATGCACCATTTTTTTAGACGAACCGGGACACTTACCAATGTCGGCTCATGGAGCATCCCAGGAATTCCAACGGAAGAATGGTGGGCGGTGCAAGTGACGACTGTTAAAATGTCTCCCGTTGGCGTGGGAATGCTTGAGATTAACGGCCAATTAGGTTTAGGTTTTCAGTTTCATCCAAGCTTGAGATGGACTCCCCTAGACGCACAGAAATTCGCAATTGAATGGAAAAAAGAATTACTAAGCTAGTGTCAGAAGCTTTTCGAGAATATCTGTTTTAAATTGTAGAGTCTCGTTTGAAATATTCTTTGAAGTGAAGAGATCAGAATGATCCATTGGAATTTTCACTTCACGAACTTTAAAGCCGGGCATTTCTTGGTCACGCATCGATAAAAGTCCATCTGTCTCTTCACCACTCTGCCACAAAAGACCATGAGAAATTTTAAGTACCCAAGCCACTTTATCTATCTGGTACTTGGCACCTTTAACTGCCACCACTTTATCAGTCATAAGTTGAGCCAGATCAGGGCGAGTCTCAGCCAAATTTTCAAATCGAGCAGTGTAACGATCTTTCTTTAATGAACGAAGAGCCGGCCACACTTTCGAAGAAGCTCGATAGACTCGATTCACCACACGACTGCGTGCCAGGCCTGGTTGCTTCTCTGTAAGAGAAGAACCTTTAAAAGGTGGCTGAATACAGAATATTTTATGAACAGCTTTTTTAAATAGTCCCGGGCAATCAAGCAGTGCCAAAACAGCTTCGAGGCAAGCTTTACTGTGACAGAACAAAATAACTTTCTTTCCATTTAAGCGATAAAGCCGCAACACTTCGCGGGCCAGATCGCGGGCATTGTCTTCAGCTGAACGATAAGAGTTAGGGAAATAAATCTCAACATGACGAGCGCCCTGTTCACGCAAAATCTCTTGGGTCTCTTTAAAATAAGAGCCCACGAAAGGAAGAGCTAGGAGTTCTCCTAGAATTCCCCCAACGAAGAGATATTGGTAGTGATCAAGCATGCCTGACGTCAACATTCTCTCCTTGCGCTGTGATCATGGTGGTTTGTGCTTTAGCACTTACATTAAAAGACTTGTGAGCGATGTCATGAGTCCCCAGCAACATGTCCCACAAGGCATTTGAGTTACCAAAGTTTTTATCCGGGCGACGCTCGTGATGATAAAAATGGTAACGTTGAATCCAGCCTAAATAACCCGAGTCGTAGACTT
>JBIKNE010000024.1:0-11064 GCA_044358855.1 Bacteriovoracaceae bacterium
TTCATGACGCTTATGCACTCACGGGAACTGATTTACTCGAGATTATTGAGAACAGCGGTGAAGCCAGTGACATTATCGAGAGTCTTGGAATTGTCGAAGGCGATGGTTGGGGTTTTGATGCGGGCTTCGAACACGTTGTCCGTCAGGGACCCAATCAATGGGTTTTTGGTTTAGCGGCATTGGATATTACTGACACAGAATTTGATGTTCCTGAAAACGAAGAAATGCGCACAGTGGCACCTAATAAAGCGCAAGTGAACCTAGGCATGGCCTGGCTTTATCGCACGAGCCTCATGCGTGGGAGTTTCGCTCTTGATGTCAGAGGACTGACAGAAGAAATGGAAATGATGGAGCGCCTACGCTTAGGAGTAGAACTGGGAATTCCTGGCATTAGCTTACTCGGTGGCATTAATTCAGGATATTTCTCCTATGGCGCAGCAATAGATGTCGGAATTTTGAAACTCACTGCGGGATTTTATGGCGCGGAAGTTGGTGGCGCCTATCGTCGCACCCAGAGTAAGCGATTCGTCATTTATCTCAGCTTATTCGACTTTTCATTTGATGCATGAGCGTTCTATGATTTGAAGCATGGAGGCCAATGGACGGCCCACCTATGCCCAGGAGCGCTTTTGAACAAGACTTTCATTCTGGACACCAACGTCCTCTTGCTTGATCCCACTGCTATTAATAAGTTCGGCCCGCAAAACAAAGTTTTCATTCCACTCACAGTGGTTGAAGAACTCGATAAATTCAAAAAAGATCAAAACGAAATTGGCCGCAACGCCCGTTACTTCGCGCGCTTAATTGATGGACTGCGCTCGAAGGGTTCACTGATGCAAGGTGTGCCACTAGAAAACGGTGGCATGCTGGTTATTAGCGTAGTGAAAGATCGCCGAGTAGCTCAAGGTGAGGGACTCAATCCTCTCGTGAACGACAACTTGATTCTTGCTAGTGCCGTAGCACTCAAAGAAGCGGGCGAAAACGTTACGTTGATCACTAAAGACATTAACCTTCGCCTTAAAAGTGATGCTGTTGGTGTTAAAGCGGAAGATTACGAAACCACCGATATCTCGATTGATGAACTCTACTCGGGTCAACGAAGTGTCGAGATGGATCTTGAGCGCATTGAGCTATTTGAAAAAGAGCGCTTCCTAAAAATTGAGACGGGTGAGATTCCTAGCATCTATCCCAACGAATATTTGATTCTCACCGATCGCAACAATCCATTTAAGAAAGCTCTCGGACGCTACCATCTTCGCAAAGGCGGAATTGTTCCTCTCATTCGTCCGAAAGAAGGCGTGTGGGGTATTCATCCAAAGAATATCGAGCAGCAGTTTGCCCTTGATGCGCTTTTGAATAACGAAATCAATTTGGTGTCACTGGTTGGTAAGGCCGGTACCGGTAAAACTCTTCTCGCGATCGCTGCGGGACTTGAGTGTGCCATCACCAAACAAAATTATTCTCGCGTTCTTGTTTCTCGTCCGATCGTCCCGATGGGACGTGACCTGGGGTTCTTGCCAGGAGATATCAATGAGAAACTTGGTCCTTGGATGCAGCCGATTTTTGATAATATCGATTTCCTATTCGGCAATCAGCGCGCTCGTAACGAGATGACGACTTGGGATGAACTTATCAATCAAGGTCTCTTGCACGTTGAGCCTCTGACTTATATTCGCGGTCGCTCACTGCCGGGCCAGTTTATGATTGTCGATGAAAGTCAAAACTTAACTCCTCACGAGATCAAGACCATTATCACTCGTGCAGGTGAAGGAACGAAGATCGTTTTAACGGGTGACTCTGAGCAGATCGATAACCCATATCTCGATTCTTTGAATAACGGTTTGGTGTACTGTATCGACCGTCTCAAAGGCGAAGACATTGTTGCCCACGCGAAACTCCAAGTGGGTGAGCGTTCACCACTCTCAGAGATTGCTTCTAAGCTTCTATGAGTAGTAGGGAACGTGGCTATCAACGGGCCCATTTAAGGGCCCCCTATCAAGAGCCGGTTCTATTCGGCGATGAAGATTTCATTCACAAGGCCCGCTCTCTGAATATTTCAGAGGGCGGTATCTTACTCGACGAGGTTCCTGAGTTTCCCGCCGCCGATGAAGTGCCCTTACTGCTGCATCTCCCAAGTTACCCATATTTTAAAAATTTTAATTTGATTAAAATGCAAACCTTCACGCGTGATCTTTTTCCCACCAAAGTCATTCGTGCCAAAGGCAGAATGGTGCGACGAATAGGTGAAACGACATCGGTAGATGATGTTTTTCGCCCTCGATTTGGTATTCAATTTAGCGTGCTGGGTGATCACGAACAAAAATATATCAGTGAATACGTTTCCGTTTTTGCCAGCAATCTGATTTATCTGCAAATGCTGATTGATTCATGGAATACCGACGAAGACATCCGTCTCAAAACGCGCGCCCTGGCAGATATCTTAGGTTATCAAAAAATCGAAAAAATCTCTGAACTCAGACGTCAGATTGGTCACGATTATCAATCGCTTCAGTGGGATTAGAGTTTTTGAGACTCAATTCACCTGTCCTTTAAAGCTTTTCCGAAAAAGTATCACACTCTTTTTTGTGAGCAGGATTATTAAAAGAGCGTGCTTTTAAGACTGTCACTTTGCAATTACGTTGAGGAAATGAAAGCTTTGGGATAACGGCATCACTTTCACGTTTAACAGCGTCAACTCCGAAATGGCATTCAATACGGGCCTCGCCTAACAAGATTCGAGAATCGGCATCAACTAATTGCGCATTATAAACATCCTCATAGTACGCCCAGTAACCTAGAAAGCGCGGAGTTTTAAGCTGCTTAGATTCGACTAAGACTATTTCAGGATTTAATTTTCTAATGTCAGAAGGAAGATTTGATTTGAGATTGTTGAGTGCTATCTCATTTCCCCAATAGCACAAAGCATGACGTGACAGATTTTTCTTAAGGTCATCTAGGTTATTTGCTTGCACGGCCCTGTGAGCGCGCAGCATGACCTCTGCAGGATTATTTTTAAAGCCAAAATTTGCTCTCTCGCAACTAAACGCGAGAAATGCGAGTGATAAAAAAACCCACTTCATACTTATGCCTTTTTTGAAAGGCGATTATGCACGAAGTGGGTTTCACATTGTGAGAACAGAGTAAAATCTACATGTCTTGTCCGACTTCACTTCCTAATTTTTGGATTGCTTGTCCAAATCGTTCCCCAGCTCGGCGAGAAAGCTCCCCAAAATACAGTTGGACTCGATATTTATAGTCCGAACCAAAATTTTGGCCTGAGAATTCCTCTAAGAGATGGTGAGCTTCGCTTTCCAGCTGCGCATCCTCTAATGAGCCCAAATAGGTTTTGTATTCCTCTTGGGTTTTTTCTCTAGCACGTTTTTCTTTGTGGGCCGAAAGTTCTACAACCTGGCCCATTACCATATTGTTCATTTCCCCTCTTTTTCCTTTACGAGTCGAAAGCATCTTGCCCCTTCTCGTTAGTTCCCCTGCTTCTCTTATGAGCAAGCCTGATGCCAGGCATTGAGTTAATTGAAGCGTTTTGGCGTTATAGAAGATGCCTTTGTGCTTACTCAAGTTTGTGTTGGGGGAGATGTTGTAAGTTGTAAAAACTACTATGAAACGACGCGAAAAACGAGAAAGAATCCACCCATTCTTACGGCGTCTTACAAAGTCGCAGAGGGTCAAAGTGACCCAAAGACAAAATAAAAGGGCCCCGAATTGGGGCCCTCATGATCCTGAACTAAAAGGTCGGGAATTAAGCGTTCTTTTTGAACCAAGACTTAGAGCCAGCCGTGTCTGGCTTCATAGTGTCTGCGCCTTTCTTCCAGTTAGCTGGGCATACTTCGCCTGACTTAGCTGTGAATTGGTACGCTTCAACCAAGCGGAGAGTCTCATCAACGCTACGGCCGACAGAGAGGTTGTTGATGGTTGAGTGCTGAATGACGTCTTTGTCATCGATGATGAACAAGCCGCGAAGAGCGACTTCTTCGCCAACGAGAACTTCATAGTCACGAGCTACTTTCTTGTTAAGGTCAGCCAAGATTGGGAATTTGACTTCGCCCAAGCCGCCATCTTTGCGGTCTTGTTTTGTCCATGCCAAGTGAGAGAAGTAGCTATCGACTGAACAGGCGATCAATTCACAGCCGATAGACTTGAATTTATCAGCAGCATCAGAATAAGCGATGATCTCTGTAGGGCAGACGAAAGTGAAGTCGAGTGGGTAGAAGAAAAGTACTTTCCACTTACCTTTGTAGTCGTCGAGAGAAACAGTTTTGTTTTCTCCGTTAACCAAAGCTGGAGCTTTGAAGTAGGGAGCTGGGTTGCCAACTAAACGGGCCATGTTGATCTCCTTGCGGTGAGTTGTAATAAGTTACTAAAACGAGGTAGAGCTTAAGGCCCTTGTTAGGCATTATTCAAGACAATCCGTGTCCACCCGGCAACAGTTGTCTAACTCGCAAAGATCATTTCCCTGGAAAGCTTTTCCGGTTAAATTTATCTCAAGTTCTAATGAGTTATCGCCGAAAAGTCCGAACAACATGGTCAATTAATATTGCAGCAAAGGAAACTGGATGGACACCAAAACAATGGGCTACATTCCTAACCCAATCGTTATCGAACAAACCGCCCGTGGTGAGCGCCAATACGATATTTACTCTCGACTCTTACTCGATCGCATTGTGTTTTTAGGAACAGATGTGAACGATACTGTCGCCAATCTTTTAGTCGCGCAGTTCTTGTTCCTCGAGCAGAGTGATTCAGAAGCTCCGATTCACTTCTATATCAATTCACCAGGCGGCTCAGTTTATGCGGGCCTTGGTATCTACGATATTATGCAGCACGTGGCCTGCCCGGTTTACACTTACTGTGTCGGTATGGCGGCTTCGATGGGATCCATTTTGTTGCAAGCAGGTGAGCCAGGACATCGCTACTCAATGCCTCACTCACGTATCATGATTCACCAACCATTGGGCGGCGCTCGTGGACAAGCATCGGACATCGAAATTCAGGCCAAAGAAGTTTTGGATTTGAAGCGTCAGCTGTATGAGATCTACGTGAAGCACACGGGCAAAAAATACGAAATCGTTGAGAAGGCCTGTGACCGAGATAATTACTTGAGTCCACAGCAGGCAAAAGAATTTGGTTTGATTGATAATATCATCGATCCCAAGGGCAAAACTCGTAAAGATAAATAAGCAACACTTGTGTGAAGAAGGACAGACATGACCACCAAAGATAAAGCAGGTAGTAATTACGGGGCCCTTAACTGTAACTTCTGTGGCAAGTCCCAGAAGGAAGTCAAGAAGCTCATTGCTGGACCGGGCGTCTACATTTGTGATGAATGTATCGAACTCTGTAATGACATTATCTATGAGGATTCAATTAAGACTGTCGCTAAAACGGCAGTGGATAATGTGCCGAAGCCTCATGAGATCAAAATTCATTTGGATAACTATGTAATCGGGCAAGATCGCGCCAAGAAAATTATCTCAGTAGCGGTTCACAACCATTACAAACGTATCTCTCACCGCCCCTCTGGTCGCGGCGATGGGGATGATATCGAACTCGTAAAGTCGAATATCCTATTAGCGGGTCCAACGGGTTCAGGTAAAACACTTATCGCTCAATCATTGGCGAAGTATTTGAACGTACCATTTGCCATTGCTGATGCGACGACACTGACGGAAGCCGGTTATGTCGGTGAAGACGTTGAGAATATTATTCTCGCTCTTCTGCAGAACTGTGACTTCGATGTTGAACGCGCACAACGCGGTATCGTTTACGTCGATGAAATCGATAAGATTGCTCGTAAGTCAGAAAACCCGTCAATCACTCGCGACGTGAGTGGTGAAGGTGTCCAGCAAGCTCTCTTGAAGTTGATGGAAGGCTCGATCTCAAACGTTCCACCGAAAGGCGGACGTAAGCATCCTCAACAAGAATACATTCAAGTTGATACACGCAACATCTTGTTCATCGTGGCAGGAGCGTTCGTGGGTCTCGAGAAAATTATCGAGCAACGTATGACCAAGAATAAAGCAGTTGGTTTGACTAAAAAAGAAAACACCGAAAAGAAAACTTTCGTGGAGTCTTTGGGTGGTATCGAGCCAGGTGATCTCGTGCGCTTCGGTTTGATTCCAGAATTCATTGGCCGTTTGCCGGTCAACGCGATGTTGGAAGAGCTGGATGAAGACGCTCTCATGTCGATTTTGACTGCTCCTAAGAACGCCATCGTGAAGCAGTATCAAAAGTTGTTTGAGTTCGATGGTATCGAGCTGGAATTCACTGAAGATGCTCTTCGCGAAGTCGCCCGTACTGCGCTAAAACGCAAAACCGGTGCTCGTGGTCTTCGTTCTATCCTTGAGCAAGTTATGCTTGATGTGATGTACGATCTGCCAAGTAACGACAAAGTGGCTAAGTGCTTAGTGACTCTCGAAGCAATCACGGGTGAGGGTAAACCTCAGCTCATTGAAGGAGAGCGCAAAAAGCGCGGTGAAGGTAAGGGTGCCGTCAAATCGGCCAAGAAAATCGAAAACGCTTCTTAAAAACAAAACCCGCCCACCAGGCGGGTTTTTTGTTTTAGGCGTACTGAATAGGGTGAGTGCCTGAAAGCGAGTAGAAGGCGAGCTGCGCTGCTCAGAAGTTCAAAACCTGATCGAGTGATCTAATAAAAACTAACCGCAGATAACAGACTAAGTGAGGACTATTGGAGGCAGTTTGCACCCCTCGATCTTAGGGGCAGCGAAGATGCTTGAAATTATTACCTAGAATCATTTAGCTGATTAAAAGAGTGGGGCAACAATGATCCTTAAATATTCCGACAGCTTAAGTGTATAAATAAAATTTCCCCGTGGTTGAAATTGCCTGCCTTTTTTTCCTATCAAAAACTCCCGTCGCCATGTGAGAATTATCTTAAGGTTCTCTCTAGCTCGAGAACCAGGTGAATGTGGCGCAGGAGGTGCTATGTCCGACAAGAAGTCTGAATCTGTTAACAGCTTTCCCTTACTACCACTTAGGGATGTCATAATCTTCCCTCATATGGTGGTGCCTCTCTTTGTCGGCCGCGAGAAATCGATCGCCGCTTTAGAGAAAGCAGCTAAGGCAGGCAACGAGCTTTTCCTCGTCACCCAAAAAGACGCATCCGTCTTAAATCCAGAACGCGAAGATGTTTATGACATCGGAACCGTTGTAAGCATCATTCAAATGCTGCGTTTGCCGGACAACACTGTGAAGGTGTTGATCGAAGGTAAATACCGCGCCAAGATTGATGGCTTTAAGTGTCTCGACGAAGGTTACTTCGTAGACGTAACGAAGTGCCCAGACGTGCTTGATTCGGAAGTTGAAACTGAAGCTTCAATGCGCTCAGTGAAAAACATCTTCGAACAGTACGTAAAATTAAATAAGCGCATTCCACCTGAGTTGTTGATGAGCATTAGCTCAATCAATGATCCAAGTCGCCTCGCGGATATCATCGTAGCTCACCTCACTATGAAGATTCCTGAGAAGCAAGAAATCTTGAATGCCACCAACGTCGACACTCGCTTGCAACTTCTTCTTGAGAAGATGCAAGGTGAAATCGAAATCATCAATGTTGAAAAGCGCATCCGTTCTCGTGTGAAGACACAGATGGAGAAGTCGCAGAAAGAGTACTATTTGAATGAGCAGATGAATGCCATTCAAAAAGAACTTGGCAACAAAGACGACAAGTCTGATATCTCAGAGATGGAAGACAAGCTCAAGGCCAAACTCATGCCAGAAGAAGCGCGTGAGAAGACGGCGAAAGAAATTCGTAAGCTCAAGAGCATGTCACCGATGTCAGCTGAAGCAGCGGTCGTTCGTAACTACGTCGATTGGATGCTTTCTCTTCCATGGGGCGAGTTCTCAGAAGACGACAACTCAGTTCCACGTGCCAAAGAGATTCTCGATAACGATCACTTCGGTCTTAATGACGTGAAAGAGCGTATCGTTGAATATTTGGCAGTTCGTTCACTAACTAAGAATGATACTCGCGGTACTTTGTTGTGCCTTGCTGGTCCTCCAGGTGTTGGTAAGACGTCGATCGCGACTTCTCTCGCCACATCTCTTGGCCGCAAATTTGTTCGTATCTCGTTGGGCGGCGTTCGTGATGAAGCGGAAATCCGCGGTCACCGTCGTACCTACGTCGGAGCTATGCCAGGTAAGATCATCCAGGCCTTGAAGAAGGCAGGGACTTCAAACCCAGTTATTCTTTTGGATGAGATCGACAAAATGTCTTCTGACTTCCGCGGTGATCCAGCGGCTGCCATGTTGGAAGTTTTGGATCCAGCTCAGAATAAAAACTTCGGTGATCATTACATCGAGTCTGAATACGATCTTTCAAAAGTCATGTTCATCATGACAGCTAACGACATCGGTCAAATCCCAGGTCCATTGCGCGACCGTATGGAAATGATTCATATCGCTGGCTACACACCAGAAGAGAAAATGCAGATTGCGAAGAAGTATCTTCTTCCTAAGTCTGTCGAGTCTCACGGTTTGAAAGACTATCCAGTATCAGTCTCTGACAAGATTTTGATGACGGTTGTTCGTGGCTATACTCGTGAAGCGGGTGTCCGTGAACTTGAGCGCCAAATGAATACCATCGCTCGTAAGATTGCGACGGAAGTCGTAACTGAAGATGTGAAGGAAGGGCGTAAGTTCCAGATCAATGAAAAGAATCTTGAAAAGTACTTGGGCCCAATCAAGTTCGATAAGAACACTCGCGAAGAACAACCTCAGGTTGGTCTCGTAAATGGTCTCGCCTGGACATCTGTCGGAGGTGATATGCTCAATATCGAAGTTGTGACTGTACCGGGTAACGGAAAAATCCAAGTGACAGGAAAGCTTGGCGAGGTCATGCAGGAATCAGCGAAAGCTGCTCTCTCATACGTTCGCTCAATCTCTGGTCGCTTAGGTGTTGATCACGATTGGTACAACAAGAATGATATCCATATTCACGTACCAGATGGCGCTACTCCAAAAGATGGTCCATCAGCGGGTATCACCATGGCAACGGCTTTGACTTCGGCCATCGCTAACATCCCGGTTCGCCAAGATGTTGCTATGACCGGTGAAATCAGCCTTCGTGGACGTGTGATGCCGATCGGTGGATTGAAAGAGAAGATTCTGGCGGCCAAGCAGGCGGGTATCACTACGGTGATCTGTCCTGAGAAAAATCGCAAGGACATCACCAAGATCCCTGATGAGATCAAGGATGGTATCGAGATCCGTTGCGTATCTGAAGCCGAAGAAGTGCTTCGCATCGCCTTGAACCTCTCGAAGCCTGAGGAGTTTATGAAAGTTCGCGCACTTAAGGTGCTCGATCAGGATAACCCTCTGGAAGTTGCGAACTAATTTTGAGTCCACAATAGTTAAAATGAAAACCACTCTTCGGAGTGGTTTTTTTTGGAAGAATGGAGAGGTTGATGTTTAAAGTCAGGGATTACGTCGTTCATATTGACGAACATAAGCTTCGAAGAATTCTTCAGATAACAAATGTCTATCATAGATATTACTTTCAAAGTAAGGATTATAGTTTTCCAGACTTGCTATGCTTTAGTGACTGCGATGAAGTCAATGTCAATAAATTAGCAAGATACTTAATGGAGTTATGAGTTAACTACGATCTCTCGTAGATTCCAACCTGTCCCAGCATCCATCCCCGCGGCCTATCTAAAAAATCAAATGCTGGTATTTTGTTAAGTGAAATGGTGAATTTCTTAAGTTGAGCAAGTTTTCTTAGATCATAAATCCACCCTAATGATGAGTAAGAATCCACATATGCCTTTTTCAAGCCGGTATGTGTTTGTTGATTAAATAGTACATACATCACAGCATTCCGCGTCTCCCTCAGCGAACGTAAGACATGAAGATGATAGCGTTCGATTTGCACACGACCACGTTTGAGGCCTTTAGCAAAAGTGATCGTAAGTGAGCGCATTCCACGGGTCATGATTTCATTTGAGCTGCTCTCCACGATTAAATGAACATGATTAGATTGTAGAGAATAATGAATAACACTTAGCCCATGTTTTCGAGCGTTTGAGATGGATCTTTTAAGAAGTCTCAAGCACTCCTTATTACGGATACTCGCTTTGAGCTTTATGTTGATATGGAGAGCTGTTTTAAGCCCAATTCGAGGTCTCGTTCTATGGGCAACTCCAATTGAACGAAGCCTGCGCCTTCCCGCATTCGTTCTTCTGCCACCCCATCTATTAGTCTTTAAATCGAATTTAAACTGTTTTGGCATAACTCCCCCTTGAAAGGGGCATATATCTACCTCAGGGCAGGGAAACGCGAGAAAGAGGGTGGTGGTAAAGCCTTTAAATTCAGATTTGCAACGAACTCAAACGTAGAATGCTGACAATCAGTCGGCGAGAAATTGCAAGCGTCAGCAGCAATCGCCCTGTCATTTTTACAACTTGGGCCATCCCTTAGATAAGTTCCTGTATTCTCGGACAGATTTGTTTATCTCAAAACAGGAGTCCAGATTTATGAAAAAGCATCTACGTGCTTTCACTGGCATCATGTTATTTGCCATGGCGCCAACGACACTTCTTGCTCAAACAACTCCCGATGAAGTGGATCATGTTCGTTACCGCAGCATCCTCGATAATCTCCAAGTAAAATTGGAAGAGACTCGCGCGAAGCTTGCGACCCTCGAAACAGAGCGCACAGGTGTTCGTCAAGAAATCGATCGCATGAATGCTGATCGTCGCGATCTTCCAAATCGTACGGCCCAATTAAATTCTTCTATTCACGCTAAACTTGAGCAAGATCGCCGTTTGGCCCAAGAAATTGCGTCACTTAATCAAACTCTTCAACGTGTCGCTCAAGATATCGCTCAGGCGGAACGTGAGCTGGAAGCTTTGGGAGCTCAGTGGAACCAAGCTGATAGTGTTCGTCAAAACGTCGATGCTCAATTGCGTGCCGTAGAAGGTGATATTGCTCGTCTTCAAACGCAACTTGATCGTGAAGTGAACGAAGAACGTGAATCAATGGCGCAACTTGATGCAATTGAGCGTGATATGGAGCGCTTGAATGGCCGTC
>JBIKNE010000394.1:0-2970 GCA_044358855.1 Bacteriovoracaceae bacterium
CAATATTAGATGACACGCTTTCCATACGTTTGCGCTGGGCCGCGAGGCCGGAAGCACTAATTCGTAAGCTGGTTAAAAGATCCATGCGTTATCCTTACTTCTCACTATTGAGCGCGTACTTCATTAGGCCCAGCTTCTTATTAATAAGCTGAACTGTGGTGTCGTACATGATCTTGTTTTCTGCCATGCGGGCCATCTCGGCTTCCACATCGACCGTATTACCATTCTCAGAAACAATACCGTTCGGATCTTCGTAAACTTCCGGCTCCAAATTATTGAAGCCGCCTCCACCGACATTGAAGTGACGCTCGTCCGATGCATTCATCGAAAGATTGCCATCCACATCAGTTGCCCGCGCAAGAGCTTCTTCAAAATCTAGCTTCACCGACTTATACCCAGGTGTCTGAGCATTGGCGACGTTACCAGTCATGAGCTCTTGGCGCATTTCACGAAACTTCAGAGAAGTTGCGAGGGCGCGAAAGGTTTTGTCGTTTACATCCATCCTTAAATTTCCTTAGCGAAGATTAACAAAGTACTGTGAGCCCTCAGAGCGGTACTCGTTAATTTTGTTACGCAACGTACGGATACTTACACCCAAGATTTTTGCCGCTTGTGTGCGGTTCTCAGAGGTAAACACCAAGGCTTTCTTGATAAGAAGCTTTTCTGCATCTTTCAAAGACATGAGCTTTACGCCGTCTTCGTCAGTCTCAAGAGTGAAGCCTTCAACGCGTTTGCCTTCCGTTTGGAAGCAAGACACATCGAGGATTCCCTCTTGTGCTTGAGAAGCAGCAGCGCGAATTGATTGGCGAAGCTCTGTGAGATTGCCATTCCATGCTTGGTCATTCAAACGAGCACAGGCATCAGCAGCAATTGAGATAGTTGGAGTTTGTGTTTCTTCACACCATTCTTGCACGAAAAGGTTAGCCAGTAGTTCCACGTCAGTCCCTCTCTCGCGCAATGGCATCAAGTGGATTTGTGCTCCACCGAAGTAAGTGAGAAGCGCCCTTGAGAACTTTCCGGCGCCCACCAATTTCGAGAGATTCTTCGTCGTGGTGGCGAGCACGCGGACATCGAGTTCGTAATCAGGCAATTCTTGAAGGATAGTATACAGTCGTTTCTGGAAATTATCATCCAGTGCATCAATGTGGGCAAAGATGACCGTGCCTCCATTTGCGACTTCAAGGACACCACGTTGAAAGCGGCCGTCAGCTTCTCTAAAGCCAAGGACTCGACGTTCAACTTCAGCAATATCAGCACTGCAATCAACTACTTCAATCACGGCGTTCTTTCGAACAGAGTGAGAGTGAATGTAGTGTCCTAAAGTGCGTTTACCACAGCCCGCTTCTCCGCTCAGGAGAACCGGAGTCTTTGTGACGGCCACATTACGTGCTGTCTCCAATGACTTGGTGAATTTAGGGTGGTTACCGACGATGTTCTGCGCTGACTTTAACATTAGACCTCCTGTCCGTTGTCAAAGAGTGACTATAACCGCTTTTCTTTCAATTCGAGGGCCGACAATTCCGTCCTGGCCATCTCCCTCACGTAAAGCGGGATCTCTTGTTTCTCTGAAAGGTTCCGAAGAACCGTTTTACCTTCATCTAGTTTACCATTTCTTAGGAGCGAGAGACCTAACAAATACTCAATCCGGGCACTGTAAGGAGATTTTAAAAATTTCTCCCTGAAGTTTTTTACTAACCCTTCGATCTCACTCCACACTGGTTTTTCATCACCTACTAACGATTCAATCAGTAGGTAGTTTACTCGTTCCGCTACATTCAAGATCGATGCCGACTTTGATTGTTGGATATCGTTAGCTAAAGCCTTCACTACTGTTTTGAAGCGTTCTTGGTCTTTTAAATTATAGAGACTCTCGACATAACCCATCAGAAGTTCAGACATCTGACGTGGAGTTAAGCGATTTTTTGGGTCTTGTTTTAGCAGAACACTCTCAAATTGTTCGGCGGCTAAGCTCCAGTTACTACGTTGAAAAGCCACCATTCCACTGTAGTAGGAGTAGTTTACAGAGTCCCTAAGTGACACTGGATAAGAGGCCAACTTGGCCTCGGCCTGGGCCCATTCGCGCGAAGATACGGCCTTTATGAGACTGAGTTCCTCTACCATATCTTTCAGAGGAAGATCTTTTGTACGGTCTACCCAAATTGGATACTCACGAACTTCTTCTCCACCCATCGCCTGGAGAATTTTATATGAGCGCTCAAAACTTTGGTAAAGACCAAGCTTGATGAAGCTGTCTGCGACCACAAAATTCATGTAAGGATTACCGGCAACACGCTTTTCAAATTTATCTTTGTAGGTTTCCCACATTTTGACAGCGCGAGAGTAATCTTCTTTTAAGTAAGCTTGCTGAATAACTCCAAAGACGATTTCTGCTCCGTCACCATCGAAAACACGTCGCTCGGTGGGGCGAAGTGTATCAAGTGGGATTGATGCGAGATAAGCGAGGGCCTTATCGTAATCACGTTGATTCACAAAAGTTCTTAAACGAACCAACCACAGAAGTTTTTTATGATCTGCCGTAAGAGCTTTCTTTTCATCTGAAGACTGCTCAAGAAAGACTTCTGTTTCTTTATCATCGTCACTGAGTTGTAATTTTCTAGCTAAGCGCATTCCCACATAACGAAGTTTCGCTTCGAAACGAACTTCCGGGTAAGGACTACGGTCGATAGCATTTTTATATAGCACCAGTGTTTCGGCAGCAGGCTTATCTAAAAGTTCGTAAGCAAGACCCATACGAAGACGAGCCGAGGCAGCTTCTTTAAGATGGGCCCAATCTGAAACAAAAAGATCGAAAACGCGAATGGCTTCGGTATATTCAGCTTCACGGAAGAGAGCTTCGGCAGCGTTATAAAGAATGCTTGGATGAATCGGCTTAACTAAGCTTTTTTCAATCGCCTTAAAGCGTTTGACCAACTCGCCGCTTTTCCCTGAACCAAGTAAAGCATATGTGGT
>JBIKNE010000395.1:0-2964 GCA_044358855.1 Bacteriovoracaceae bacterium
GCCTTCGATATTGCCCGAGACTTCTAAACTAAAATCACCTTTTTCATACTTAGGAAGTGCGAAAGCGGAGATCGGAAGCAGAAGAAGTAAAAGCAACGTGCGCATTTAATTGCCTGTTAAGTTTTGCAAAGAAAAGTGGCTTGATTTGAAATCCACTTTAAATTGCAATTTCTTGTAAATCATTTCAGTTTGCTGGCCTTCTTTCTTATGCGGAGTCATCACCCAGCGCTTAGGAACTTTATGGCCATCAAAGGTGGTTATTTCAGATAAGGCCAGCGTGCGGATAAGCTCACCTTTTTTGTCATAGTAGCGATGAAAACGAGGTAGGCAATCTTTTTTGTCAGCGAGTGTTTCAATACGCGGCCAAATAACTTTGGCATCAGACTTGGCTAAATTATTAATAACTTTATAGGTCTTTTTATCTACCGTTTGATCGGGTGTGAAGGTATGCGAGTAGTCTTCATACATGCTCGACGCTTTTAAAAGATCATCGTTAGTGAAGTCTGATCCCATCCAGTTAGCTAGTAGCATAGAGGGAGAAACAGTCACTTTACGCTTGAGTTTCGGAAAGTAGTTCCACATGTTGTTGCTCAATCGAAGTGTGCCGGTGCCTTTTTCTTTAGCGGGAGCATCGATGAAAGTGAGCGCTTCGTCTTTGCCTTTTACATCCGAGCGAATTTCCAGTTGGCGCTCCCAGCTAGGTGTTTTGATTAGCATGGTGAGTTCTGCTTTGGATTGATCTCCGCGCATCTGATCTTCCATGTATTTAAGCCACTGATCAGCCGTTTTTACCGGTGCACCGCCAACAGCGACACAAAAGAGGATTTCTTTTTTTAATTTCATAGCTCTTTTCCTTCTTGAGTCTGACCATCTTTAATTCGTATCACACGTTTTACTTGATCGATCAGACGTGGATCATGTGTGGAGAAAACAAAGGTCAGTTTATATTCATGATTGAGGCGCTTAAAGAGATCAATGATATCTTGCGCCGTTTTAGAATCAAGGTTAGCGGTGGGTTCATCGGCGAGAATGAGTGATGGTTTACCGGCAACGGCTCGGGCAATTGCCACGCGCTGCTGTTGGCCCCCTGAAAGCTGTTTGGGATAGCGATTCATCATGGAACCCAGGCCCACTTGTTCGAGGGCCCACTTAGTTTTTTGATCGATTTCATTTTGTGGCTCGCCTCGCATTTGCAAAGGCAGCTCAACGTTTTCACGTGCAGTCAGAACAGGAAGAAGCTGGTAGTCTTGAAAAACAAAACCCATATTAGCGAGTCGATGAGCCGTTCTCTCTTCGAGTGAGAGGGTTTGAATTTCTTTTGAGCGATGTTTAATCGTGCCAGAAGTAGGACCGATCAATCCTGCGAGCAGATTAAGAAGTGTCGTCTTACCAGAACCTGATGGGCCTACCACAGCGATAAAATCACCTTCAACAATTTCTAAATTTACACCACGGGTGGCATGTACTAGTTGATCGCCTTCACCATAGGTTTTAGTGAGGTTTTGCATTTCAATCAGCACGTCGGCTCCTTTGAATAATCCTATGAATTGGCAGGATGAGGCTCAAAGACAAAAAGCTAAACACCAAGAGCGGGGCTTGCCAGTAATAGTGGGTGTAGTGTGAAAGACGGATTTTAGGAATGATGGCCATGCCACCCATCATAATCGCTTTGCCGCCGGTAAAGACCTTGAGACTGATAGGGTAGTAGTGAAAAAGAGTCGTCACTAAGAATCCTAAGAGCACGCCGGTTCCAATGCCAATAATTCCTAAAAATAAAACTTCAAAGGCAAGTGAGACGGCAATCCAAGAAGAACGGGCACCGATGACGTTTAAAGAGTAAAACTCTTTTTGGCGTTCGAGAAAAGTAATCATCAGTGTGTTACCCATTCCAAGGCTAATCACCACCACAATAATAACGGCTACGATCCACGTGAAAATATCGATGAAGCGGATAGATCCGTTAATTTCAGGAAGGATCACATCCCAAGGAACAAGCTCAGTTCCTTCTGGAGCCGTCGGGATTTTCGATTGATAAGTCCCAAAGCTAACCCATTGATGAAAGCCGCCTTGAGGAAAGACGCCAAATTCCTGTGTGCTGGCGAGAGTTGTGAAGGCAACATACTCCTCCATATCACCGCCGCCAAAATTCATTAGTCCCACGACCGTGAATAAATCAACAGCTGTTGATCCATCAAGGCCTTGCGAGATACCCGCGACTTCTCCGCCAATCGTGACACCAATTTTGCGCGCCAGCTTTTCTCCTAAGAGAAGTTCATTGCGACCTTCATCACTCAAAAAACGACCTTGCGAGAGAGCTTTCGTGACATTGGAGAGACGCAATTCTTGCGAGGGAACGAGACCAGTGAGTAGAGTGCCTTGTGTTTTTTTCGGAGTTGAGAGGAAAACTGGCAAAGTTATCCGTTGAGTGTAGCGGGTGCGATCAAAGTTTTGAAAATTGGATTCAAGTAGTGTTTTCTGTGGATCAAATTTCTTTTTGTCATTATCGGGATAATAACCAGGTGCCACCAGTTGATGGTCGCCGGTGTACTGAGCGAGGAAATCATTCACGATTTCTTTTGAACCAGAGGCTGAGAAATTTAGTGCAAAAATGATATAACCCGTACCAAAACATAGACCCAAGGCCATGATGAGCGTGCGGAGAGGTTGTCGACCGAGATTGCGCCACGAGAATTTTATGAGAAATAACCAGCGGCTCATGCGATGTTCTCCGCTTTTTTAAGCACGCCACGAATAGCGAAAGCATAACTCGTCGTGATGATCAAAATGACAAAACCATATGTGACAAGAAGCTGCTTTGGTAAGAGACGAGGAAATACTGTACGTGGCAGTTGGATGCCGGCACGTTCCATGATTTGACCATTAGAGATATCGCGAAAGTCGATTCCTGTTTTTGTGTGTATGCCGACGATAACGAGAATGAAAAAAGCGGCCGTTGTGGCGGCT
>JBIKNE010000396.1:0-2958 GCA_044358855.1 Bacteriovoracaceae bacterium
TTCTATCCTGTGTGGCTTATGGCCCTCATGACGGGAATGAGATCAGGCGAACTTTATGCTCTTAGGTGGTCGGACATTGATTTTGATGCACAAACCATTTCAGTGACCAGACAGTGGACTTCTAAAAACGGATTCTGTGCAACGAAGACTCGTAGAAGCCGTGTGGTTCCGATCAATGATGACCTGCTTTCTTTTTTAAGAGAGTACAAAGTCAAAGCTGAAACAGAACTGGTTCTTCCTAGACTCGGTGAATGGGAGCATGGGGAACAAGCACGAGTGACTAGAGATTTTTGTTTGGGAATTGGGATCACACCTGTGAAGTTTCATGACCTCAGGGCCACTTTCATAACCAATTTGCTAGCGCGAGGCGAAAGCCTGGCCCGAGTGATGAGTATCGTGGGACACAATGAACTGAAGACCACGAATCTTTATCTCCGTAAGGCCGGTGTGGACGTTCAGGGCGGGACAAATAAGCTGGGTTACAAAGTGCCGAAGGTGGAGAATGCGAATGTGATTTCTCTGTTTGAGCGAAAGACTATGAAATAATAGTTCTTTGCTACAAATTGCTATTTTGATAAGTTGAACGAAATATTTACGGGTGGTTGGCCTTAAAACCGTCAACCACCCCACTTTAAATTAAATAAGCCCGTCCGAACGCAAGTGAGGATGGGCTTTTTTATTTGTAGAACTAAGGTTCTATGTTAACGATTAAAAACTTTGAACTCGATTTCTTTAAATTCACAGCCACTCTCATGTATCTGGATAAATTTTTTCCAGCGTCCAAGGACATGTTCTTTATTCATAAGAGATTTTTCATTTTTAACCATACTTCCGAATTCATACTTCATATCTGTGATTTCAAGAAAATTTTCATCAGCAGACGAGTTTATAATGAATGGAACCTCAAAACATGCTGGAGATTCTGCATGAAACTGGCAAAGTACTGATTCATCCATTTTACTTAAAAACTTAGAAGATCCAGCAATTGTAAAAAATGTAATCTTGTCCATGCATTTAAGATTTGCATCATCTATGCAATTCCCATCAGAGTCAAAATTTCCAAAATTTATAATCTCTGAAGGAGATGCTTCAGTTTCATTTATTTGTCGGCAAGAATGAGAATTGGTTCTAAATTCTATTGAAAAATTCTGAGTTGAGGCAATTGTGTTATATGAAACGAAAATCAAAAATATTAGAACTTAGACATTTATACCTTATTAGACTTAATTGTTGTTTAAGTAAAAAATTACCTATTAAGAAGCAATAAGACTATCCAGAATCGGCAGGGCACTTCCTATTTATTAAGCTTTTAAAACACTGCAGCATTAATCACTTGTTCAGATTTTCTCTGGTCGAAACCTCGTCCGTGCAAACGATTGTCTTCAGGATCGACCGCCAGCCCGCTTTTCAAATCATGAAGCCCCGTCTAGCCCACGGGGATTTTTTATTTTTCCTTGCTGAGCTCTTCTTTAAGCCAATCTTTAACAACGGATAAACGTTGATGAAGATTTACGTCAGTTTTTCCTGATGGAGATTTCCCGTTCTGATCCATCCCCTTAGCAAGATAGGTAGTATTCACTCCAACAAGCTTTCCATCCTTAAACAATGGACCACCAGAGTCACCGAAACAGACACTCGAAGACTTGGAGTCAATATTAAGTCCGGCAGTTAAAATATTATTTTGATAAATAATATTAGCTTCATTATGAACGGCCCTAGTTAGTCTACCGTAATTTTTCCTTAGAACGACCTGATCTAAAGTTTTACTTTTGCCATGCTTTTTTAAAGGTAAATAATCATCTGTTGAGTTCGTAGATTTTTGACAACCATAGCCCCATATTTCTACAGATGCGTCTGGATTTACAAACTCATAATCTATTTCTCTGGCAGTAATATTTCCAAATGATGTTCCAGGCTTGAGAAAAACTATCGCCATATCAATTTGATCACTTCCCATTTCATCTTCATCAGTACCCAATAAACTTTCTTCATTACTGCTATCCTGATTTTCGTCTTCATTATCAAGAACATATGTTGGATGGATTACGACCTTAGAAATCTCCACTCCTTCAAAATCAAAGTCCGAATTATCAATTTTTGTTGTGAAACCTAAAATACTAGAACGCTCTTGAATATGTTCGAAGCAGTGAGCAGCGGTTAGTAGAACATCTTCTCTAATCTTGGTAGCAGTACATTGATTGTTAATATTCGCATCTTTATTATCTTGAACAACTATTTGGAGCACTCCAGCACCTTCGCCCGTTTTAGCGACTTCTCCGCCAATAAGGGCAAACAACTGCGTAGAAAATGAAATGCTAATGAGCAATAAAGTAATTTTAAACATAGGAGTCCTCTTTCATGAGTTATAGCCACTCACGAGCCTTCACGGCCTGCAGAATGTAAATTCTTTAGCTGCCTAATTAGACTATACAATCATCGAGAATAACGAATTATCAGATGGTTAGGGGGGCTCTTTATAGATAACAGTTCCAACACACCTTTAAGTAAAAGTGTGTTGGCTGGCCGCTCGTTACTAGTGCGACCAGCAACTTAGCTCTGAAAATGGAAGCCTGTACCTCAATCCTATTCCATTCGTTTTCGGTAATAGCCCTTAATGGCTCCGATTTGGTTATCATTTAATCCAGCTACATAAGTTTTAAGCACGAAAAAACGATAGAGGATTTCTGCAGAAATCTGGCGAGCTTTTGGACTATTGATATACAAGAGAAGTAGAGCAAGACCAAATTCTGTTATATCCATTTTTCGCTCTTCTCTTTCTTTGCCCTTAGCTCCCGCAATATAAGTATTCTCAATAATATTCTCGTCTAGTTTGTAGTTACTGTTATGAGAAAGCTCGCTTTGACATTTCTTTATGGCCCGTAAAATATTGTCATGCCGGACGTTAAATTTTTTAGACAAAACAAGAGAGTCTGTGACCGGCCCAAAGGGCGTGTCTCG
>JBIKNE010000025.1:0-10941 GCA_044358855.1 Bacteriovoracaceae bacterium
AGATTTCCCAAAGTTTTGCTGCCGATTGATCAATGAGTGCGGCCTGTGTGATCAGGAAATCTTGATAGAGCTTCATGTTGTCAGCTCTTACTATTTCGAATTTATTGGCGTCCAGATACATCTTTTGAAGATCGTTGGCCAAATTTTCTGCATTCACCAAATCTTGCGGTATCAAGTCTTTTACAAGCTCCAAGATCTTCTCGTCATAACACTTCTTTTCATCTGGTTGGCGATAGCAACTTGTCATTATCTTGAGTGGTTCTACGCGTTGACCGAGAGACTTATAAAACTCATTCAATTTTTTATAATACTCTTGATTCTCACGAGCAACTTTGATGTGCTCAATAATATGCCTCGAGAATACATTTTCAATCTGAGTTCTAAAGCTTGCCACTTTATCCGGGGCCTTCAGTGCTGCACATCCATCGACGTGATTAAGCTTTGCTTCAATCACCGCCTGATCGATCATGAGATTAAGATTTTCTCTTAAACATCTACGTGTCTGAATATCGACGCTAAAGGGGAAAAGACTCTCCGCAAGCGGTTTAGCCGTTCTACTCGCTCTTGGATTTTGTTCGCAATCAACCACCATTTTAAATAAATCTGCCGCCATTAATGTCGTAATGTCTTTTTCAAATTGCTTGAAGAGACCTGAGGTATCGTACTCTAAGCCATCAAAGACTTTTTCTTGTAAATGCTCATATACGTTTTTGGGAATTTTTCGTTTAGTGGTATCCCCTGAGTAACGGTAGTAGGCGATGGTGTCAGCAAAGTGCTCGGCGGGACTGTTTCTAGCATAATCACGAACAAACTGTTCATTTCGTAGAGTCGTCACCCATTCTTGAACAGTGACTTTGCGAACTTCATCCCAGTATTCTTTCAAACTCCATCCGCCCATCTCTTTCCACTTACCCACTTGCGAATAATAATGACCGGCCCCTTGAATTTCGCCCGCTAACTTATAATCAATTTGGTGACCTAATTCGTGTGTAACACCCTCATAAATAAAGCCGTTATCTTTATCACCCCAAAAACTCAAGCAACCATCATTCACAAGAACATAACCTGTGGACCAAGCGAGACCACACGTCATTGGTCCGCTATCCTCAATATTAGATTTACGAGGAATTCGTTGAATTTCATTCATCTTTGGCAAATTTCTGAATGGAGTTGTGAGTGCATGAGACATACGCCAGAAGCCATAGAACTCATCGCGCGAGAATAGATAGTCTGCGAGTGGATATAATTTGCCATTATATGTTCCAGCAGACGGACTATTTTGCGAGTAAATTTTATTTTTAAAGGAGAGATGGTAGCCCATTTTGAGATACCACAAATAGGTCATCCAACCTTCAAGTCCATCCTTACTGTTATAAACTTTATTAATAACACAAATGGCGTCCTGACAATCAGCGTATGAGATCGCGTTGGGATTATTTAAATCACCGAGGTTATCATCAACCGATTTTAAAAATTTGGCTTGTGGGATGGGTAGCTTTTTAAGGTCGAGATGCTTCCATCTTCCGGATATCTTTTTACCGGTATTAAGTTGTGATTCGTAATGAATGGCCTCACGTTTTACTTCATCAACAGTGAATAATTCATTTCGACAACTCGGATTAGCTCCAGATGCAGGGACTCGCAAATTGACAAATTCTTTGCGTCCTTCCAACCATCTCTCTGACACAAGCTTCTGCGAAGTTTGCGGCGAGCATGCGACGACCAACAACAGAGACCATAGATTATTCTTCAGCATGTTCCACCACCCTCGTCACTTGATCGATATTAGGATCGTAGACGACACTGAGACCTAATTTGGCACAACTCAGCTCTTTTGAAGCGTGCAGATGATTGGTCGGTTTCTGCAGTTCTTTAAATGTCGTTGAGCAATCTTTGAATTGATGACGCCAGTACAACAAACTGCGCTCTTCTGCAGAGGGATCACGGAATCCCGCCACCACCACATCTTTAGATAATTGGTATTTCTGATTATCTGCGTACACCAGGACTTCGGCAGTGCTGGTAGGTGTTTCGATAGACTGTGGCTCACCTTTTTCAGATATTAGCGCAGCCTTCGTCATTAAACCGTATTTCACACCCGTGCTTTTTTCCCCGCAGGCCATGGCGAGAATAAGCAACAAAGAATATCGAAAAAGCATAAAGGCCTCCTTCGATATCCCTATCGGAGGAGGCCCTCATAAAGTTGACCTAAATCAGCAGTCTTATCTTTAAATCAATGACTTAGTCGATCACTGGACTGTAAATTTCGTTCAATGCCGACATATTGAAGCCTTTACCACTTCCAAATTTCGTAGCAGCACCTTTCATCCACAAGAAGTCAGGACGGCCTTCAGACAACCATGAACCACCAACAATCTTGCCAGCGACATCAAGCTCCAAAAGATAAATGTACTCACGTGACAAATAGTTTTGAGCATCTGTTCCTGTGACAGGATCCATCGATACTGTGCCAGCTTCTTCTGCATCTTCAGCCGACTCAGGATCAAGCAGGACTGCTTCTTCACCGTAGGTCATCGATGTTTTAACTTTAAGAAGCTTTGCGATACCTTTCGACATTTGAGCAGCAGAAGGTGTGATCGTCTCAAGAATTTCTGAATTAAAACCAACAATCGGTTGGTTCCACACGTCAGCATATCGGTCAACGTCAGCAACAAAGCCACGGTCCTGGAGACCAATAATATTGGCGAGAGTTAAATGGAATGCTCCCGGATTCACACCAATACATTTTTCAGAGTTCGCTTCACGCGCAGATGGCGGAGTTTGAATTCTGTCTTCAGGCCAAGCTTCACCTGGAACTTTACCTTTTGCCTTACAGCGGTCGCCAATACGAGTGTAAACGTTTGTCTTATGAACTTCAGCATAGTAGAAGCTCAAGAGACCTTTCACGTCAGTTGAACCAAACGGAACAACTACGCCGTCTTTGTTTTTAAGATCAACGCGCTTAGGCTCAGCGTGGTTAATAGCTGCTGGCGACCAACCGTGACAGATCCCTTCCCACCAAGCATCTTTCGGCGTGTACATTGAAAGAATTTTCTTAGTGACTGGGTAATTGTAATTACCATTATAGATATCCAATTTTTCAGCTGGAGATAAACCTTCAAGCTCCGCAGTTGAAAGCTTTGAAACTTCTTCTTTGCTGAAAAACTTGTATTTGAAATTTTCTGGATTTGGTTCTGAATTCCAACGATAAGCGATACCACCTTTCATAGATGGCCAATAAGTATCTGACCAGCCCAAATGAATATTAGAAAGCTTGGCTCTCATAGGAAGCTTAGAGAAATCAGTCACAATCGCCTTACCAGTAACTTTAGCCAGTTTGTTTGGGTGATTATCTTTGTTCCATGAATCAGCATGTGCACTGGCCATCGAGGCAAGTACCAAAAGAGGGACGATTGTGCGCATAAAGCACTCCTTAAATTCAGGTTTCATTGAAGCCGGAGTGATATAGCCCAAAACCAGAACGCGCCGCGCAAATTATCAGGAATCCAGTAAATCTTTCAGGCCTCAGAGGGGAACTTTAGGGTGACACAGGTGCCAGAATTGGCCCTATCTATCCGTTTTTCAACACTTGTGAGCGTAATACAATACGTCCTACTGAATTGGCCCTGCGAATTTTAAAGCTCGAATCAGAAAGCATCATACTTGCTCTATCGCCAAGCTGATCATCTTTGTTAGTTTATCTAAATCGTCATAACTGATGTTATTAAACATCGCTATACGGAGTTGATTGCGTCCCAATTTGCGATAAGCATCGATATCGAGTGCCATGTTTTGTGCGCGAAGAACTTTAGTAAGATCTTCTACGGTATACTTCTCATCAACATCGATCGTAGCAACTGCTTTCGATCTAAACTGAGCGTCTTTCACAAATGCGGAGAGATAGTTTTTGGAATCCGCCCACCCATATAACAGTGCTGCTTTTTTTTCTGCTTCCGTTTGAACAGTTTTGTATCCCAGATGGTTGAGATGTTTCACCTGTTCATTAAGTAAAAACAAAGTTGCCAATGAAGGCGTATTATATGTTTGGTTCAAACGAGAATTCTCAATGGCATGTTGCCATTTAAAAAACTCAGGGATGTAGCGAGAATTATCGCGACCAAGCTTAAGTGCTCGCTCAATCGCTTTGGGAGACATGATGGCAATAAAAAGACCACCCTCTGAGGCAAAAACTTTTTGCGGAGAGAAGTAGAATAAGTCGACGAGATTAAAGTCGACCGGAATCTGGCCCGCTCCCGAAGTCGCATCGATCGCCATCAGTGAATTTGAATTTTTTAATTTAGGGATATTTGAGATCTGAACACCCGTAGAAGTTTCATTCAAAGTCGCACAAATGAAATCCATTTCGGCTTCTTCAAAAGGATTAATACCTTGTCCGTTTGCCACTTTATGTTCTTTCGCATTTATCCATGGGATTAATTGATGGGCCTTAAACCATTTTTCAGAAAACTCTCCGCAGACGAAATGGGATGATCTTTTTTCAACTAGTCCCAGCCCAATCATATCCCACAGCATGGTGGCACCGCCATTTCCCAGCACCACTTCATAACCAGCAGGCAAATGAAAATATTCTGTCAGACCATCTTGAATCTCTTTAACGATATTTCTCACCGCCAATTTGCGATGACTGGTTCCAAGTACGCTCTGGCCTGAATTGGCCAATTTTTTTAAATGTTCCACTGGAATCAATGACGGCCCACAACCAAAGCGCGGATCGCTTGGGCGAAGCTGATTGGGAACTATGAAGTTTTCAAACATAACCATGCTCCATCGAGAGTAAGTCCCACATCATATTGCCATTCTTGAAACCTTTTTGGGATACTTTCGCAGTCGAAAGGAATTTCATGACGCTCTATCGCTCATTCACGCTCTGGGTTTTATTTGTCGCTCTCTCAGCCGGTAGTGCGAAGGCCACAGACAGCTTTACTCAACAATTTAAGTATATTGGTTTTCATCTTGGAACGCTCACGGAATTTTATGACGCCATTCAAGTTGATGATCAAGGCACTACAGACAAGTTTGCCATTAATCCAATGCTCGGATTCTCATTAGAAATTGAAATCACTCCAGATTGGATGTGGGCACCTGAAATTAATTGGGTGCTGCCACGCGAAGCTGGCGACGGTGTTTCAAAAAATCTTCTTATGATTCGTAACGATGCCATCTGGCGCGCCACTGACATATTGCGTCTCAGAGTTGGAACATCCTTCATGATCAACAACATTCGTGGCGAAGGGGGCAGCAAGCGACTCAATAACGGAGCAGGTACTTCTGAGTTTTATGTTCCTTCCGAATCCCGTACATCCATCAACAACACTCTCGACCTAGGTGCTGAGGCCTTAATGGATGAGTTCGCCTTTCGTTTTCAAACCTATATTTATTCTCTGTTAAAGTCTGAGCGCCGCCAAATTAGCTATAGCTTGACCCTGACTTATTACTACGACATGGGGAAATAAGATGAAACTCTTAATCGCTCTTTTATTACCGACTCTCGCCCATGCCTTTACACTCAACAATTCAATTGGTGCGCGCTTTAAAGACGAGAAAGTGAATGTTCGAGTAGGTATCAACCCTACCCCCTGTGCAAACGTCGACCTCAATGAAATCACCGGAATGATCGGTGAAGCAGTTGATGAGTTCTGGAACAAAGTTCCCAGCTCACGCTTAGAACTTAAAGATGGTGGCAGCTATCAAACTGGCGACGATGACTTTTGGAATGGTGAACTTTGTCTTATTGGTGGCGCCTGTGGAGCCCCGGTCATTCCAGGTGTTAGTGATATTGTTATTACCTGTAACCAAAATGCGACTAACTTCACCGCGGGCTCACTCTTGGCCCTCACTCTTCCCAACGTCATTCGTGGAAAAAACATTCAAGGAGCGGTGGTCATCATCAACGATACCTCAACTACTTTTGATGAACTCTCACGCGACAAAAAAGTTGCCGTCATTGCCCACGAAATAGGCCATGCCATCGGCCTGGGGCACAGTGAAGAGAAATCGGCTTTGATGTATTTTGCTGTCGTTCCTAAGCGCTCAAGCCTGGGCCAAGATGATATTGACGGCGTGACCTATCTCTATCCAGTTCAATTGGATGTTTTCGGAGCCGGCTGCTTTCTCGGCAGCATCGCTGCCAGCTCAGACGATGATTCCAATGGTCCAGGAAGTTTTTGGCCCACAGCTATGGTGGGCCTCTTACTAGCGTTGTTCTTGCGAAGACCTGTTAAGAAATCGAACGCAACGAGTTCCCTCGCTTAGCGCATTCGGCTTCGTAGATCTCGAGCATTTCTTTTTCTTCGCTGTTGAGAAGTTTCTCATCAATCAAATTCGGATCAAGACCTACATGAGTAAATGATCTGAAGTGCAACATGCCTTTGTGTGTCGGGTGTTTTTCAACTACCACGACATTTTCTAAGCGCACACCGGCAAAGCCTGGCACATAAATCCCTGGCTCCACTGAAACGACTTGGCCCGCTTTCATGGGAAGCTCCGAGCGCAAAGAAATACTCACGCCGCCTTCATGAACATAAACTCCGACACCATGACCAGTACCATGAGCGTAATTAAAACCATGCTTCAACAAAGGAGCACGACAAATGCCATCAAGAACAATGCCCTTTGTTCCTTCAGGGAAGACAGCATTAAGACACTGAAGAAAGCCTTTCAACACGAGAGTATAAATCTTTTTGTATTCTGGATTGGCGACACCTCGTGGGCTGGCAAAAAAAGTTCGTGTCGTATCGGTGGCAAACCCACCGGCAAAATAGCCACCTGAATCCAGCAGAATCATATCATCTTCTTTAATCGTGATTTGATCAGAAGGATTTCCGTAATGAATGATTGAACCGTTGGGACCAACGCCTGCGATAGTATTAAAGCTCTGCTCTTTCGAGCCTTGCTCTTGATACCTAACAGTCGTCTGATGATAAAGGTCTAGCTCCGTTAAACGTTTACCGGCCTTGATACTTTCTTTGACCCATTTGATGGTGTTAAAAATCGCCTTGTCACTTTTCGTGAAACTATTTTCCATCTCACGAATTTCGGCTGGCTCTTTAATCGACATCCATTCTATGAGACCGCCATTTTTTTCTTTTAAGCGCTCAGGATGCATGACTGAGAGAAGCATCGAAAAGTCTGCGCAGTTAGCCTGAGTAGGATCAAAGGTGACCTGCTCAAGTCGTAAGGTGTTTTGCAAACGGCTAAGCTCTAATGGAACTTGTTCATGAGGAACTTTGATCCATTCTACGCCATCAATTTTAGCGGCTTTATCAGATATTGGAGTATCTGGAGTGATGAAGACATACACTTTACGAAGTGTCGCAAGGGCACGAGCACGAAAGCTCGAAAGATGAGGTAACTGGTAACCGCGGCAGTTCGTAAGCCAGGCAATTTGATCAAGGGCCGAAAGATACACTCCTTGGGTATCGTTTTCAAAGATAAGCGCTGTTTTCTCTAGCGTATCGCGGCCACGATTTTCTCGTGGAACAAACTGCACTTCTTTGGGTGCAGGAAGAGGAGAAAAATCAATTCGAGTCGCTAGCTCCGCTTTGAAATAAGCTACCGTCTCACTGACTTTCTCAAGGCGCTTCAAAAAATTAAGCGTGGTGCGGTCAGCTTCAATCCCAACACGCTTGAACTGGTGCTCATTAATGTCATTGATAAGTGCCTGAGTCGTGGGTGTCGATTGATCACATTTCACCACATGGACGACATCATGCGGAGCTTCCATGTCAGCTTGTTCATGATATCGGCCATCGACGTAAAGTCTGGCCTTGCCCTGACGGGGAACGAGGAGCTCGGCAGTTGAGCCAGTAAAGCCTGAGAAATAAAAGCGGTGACAGTCTTCTAGAGGAACGTATTCATTGAGATAGACATCAAAGCTCGAGACATAGAATGCATCGAGTTTTTCTTGCGTCATGAATTGTTGAATTTTTTGGATGTTCTCTTTCACAGTTTGAGAGGACAGAGTGAGGTTTTTCTTCATAGAATCATCCTTGTTAAGATATAAAAAATTACCGCGAGAGCTTAGCGAAGGGAAGGATATTATGGCCGTAAAACCACCGGTTTATTACGGAGACTACCTCCAATTGACAAAAATTCTGGACGCTCAGGCCCCAGAGTCCGCTAAACGAGGCCCTGCCGCCCATGACGAGATGCTCTTTATCGTTATTCACCAAACCTATGAGCTTTGGTTCAAACAAATTCTCCACGAAATCGCTTCTGTTAAAGAGCTCTTTGCAAAAGTACCGATGCCGTCTACGGCCCTCTCGACCATCGTTGGACGACTTCATCGTGTAACGGAAATTCAAAAGATCTTGGTCGATCAAATTCGTGTCATTGAAACCATGACTTCCCTTGATTTCCTCGAGTTCCGTGACGATCTATTGCCTGCTTCTGGATTTCAAAGTTTGCAATTTCGTCTACTCGAAGCAGGCCTTGGTGTTACCGCCAAACATCGTATGGCCGTCGAGCACCAATTTTTTCAATCACGTCTTAAGCCAGAAGATCGCCAAGCTTTGCAAAATGCGGAAAACTCTCCTTCACTTATTGTCTTGATGGAGCAGTGGTTAGAACGCATGCCCTTTGCTCAATTTGATGATTGGGATTTTTGGAGTCAGTATTCAACACGCGTACAAAACATGCTTGATCGCGATGAAAAATCCATTAAATCCAATCCTACCTTAGATGATCGTGCTCGTGGAATGGAGTTAGCGAATTTACAGGCCACTCGCGAAAGCTTCCTCACACTTCTTGATGCCTCTCGTTGGCAACAAGCTCAGACCGAAGGCCGTGTGCGTTTGTCTCAGCGTGCGACACTCAACGCTCTCTTTATTCAACTTTATCGAGACTGGCCGGCGATGCAAATGCCAAAGCAAATCCTCACTCTCGCTGTTGAGATTGATGAACAGATGACCACCTGGCGTTACCGTCACGCCATCATGGCGCAAAGAATTTTAGGTACAAAAATCGGGACAGGTGGTTCAAGCGGTAGCGACTATCTCAAGAAAACGACTGAGCGTAATCGTGTGTTCACGGACTTCTTTAATCTCTCAACGTTTTTGATTCCAAAATCAGAGATTCCTGAATTACCAGATTTCTTAAAAACTGAAATGGGCTTCTCCTATGAAGGGATATAAGCACTATTATCAGCATTTTCTCAATGCTAACCCACACGAGTTACACTTTGCGGCCCATTCGCACCATTTCTGGCCAGATGTCACGCGTGCTGCCCAACTGCAAGCTTGGGATGATGCTGCTCGCTTTAATGATCGTAAATGGGAACATCTCTTTTCTGAAGTCATCCCAAAAGTGCAAAAGCATATTGCTGACATTCTGAATTTAAAATCTCCAGAGATGATAGCCCTTGCACCAAACACCCACGATCTCTTGGTGCGACTTTTTTCAGAATTATTATTACGACCCAAACTGACTGTGCTCACGACTGATAGTGAATTTCATTCGTTTTCTAGACAACTTCATCGTTGGGAAGAAGCGCATTCGCACCTATCCGTCACCCGTGTAAAGACTCTCAGTTTGCTTGAACTCAGAGAAGAATTTATTGCTCAACTGCAAGAGCAATTTTCTAAGCATCAAGTCGTATTTCTTAGCCAAGTATTTTTTAATTCTGGACTCGCTCTGACTCAAGAAGAGCTACTTCGCTTGATCAATTCTGCCCCCAAAGAAACTGTGATTATTATCGATGGCTATCATGGATTTGCTGCGCTTCCCTTGGATCTCTCAAGTGTGGAAGGACGAATTTTCTACTTAGGTGGCGGCTACAAGTACGCCCAGGGTGGCGAAGGTGTCGGTTTCATGGTTGTCCCCCATGGTGCTTGGAGACCAGTGATTACCGGATGGTTTGCTGAATACGCTAAACTCTCAAGTCCTCGCGCTGGAGAAGTCGGTTACTCCGATGACGGCATGGCCTTTTGGGGGGCGACACTTGATCCTTCTGGTTGGTATCGGTTCAATGCGACCTGGGACTTATTCCAAGAAATTGATTTAAGCGTCGAAAAGATTCATCAGCACATTGTAAATTTGCAGACTGTTTTTCTTGATCACTACCAACAGAATCCGAGCGCACTCGCAGGACTCACACCTCTTTTCCAACATCCTTTTCCGCTCCATGGTCACTTCCTGACCTTTGAAGCGAGAGACACTTCTGAAGCCACTCTCCATAGGGAAAAATGGCTTAAAAACGGTGTCTATGTCGATCAACGAGGAGCGCGTTTGCGCTTCGGATTCGGACTGTACCATGACAGGACTGATATTCCCGAGCTGTTTAGACGCCTAAGTCCGAGATAATAGGTCGGATTAAGCTTTTCTAAAAATCTGCTAAAGTTCAACGAAAACATGCCGATAGAGCCTTCAATGGAAAACAAAACCAATTGAGGCGGTCAGGTTTATGGGCATTAAGTTTGGCAGTGTGATTCTTACTATTTTGTTTCTCTTCATTGCGAAAATTTCGTTTGAAGCGACAACTGATATGGGAAAAACTTCCGCTGACCGAGCTCCTGCCAGTGTGAGTGCTGTGAACTCAGTCAACTCTATCGATGCTGATTATCAAATTCATATGCAGGGCCAATACAAGAAGAATTAGGCTTTTTTCAAATTCATCCGTAAGTCCGAAACTCACAACTATTTTCCATGAAATCATTCTGCTTGAGGACGCCTCAAGCTTTCTATTTTTAGGATTGAATCATCCTGGCAAAAGTCTAATGTCTTAATAAATTCTATGCGCCAGGATGAGACGGATGAATTTGAAACCGACTACTAGGCGAGCATCTCTCGTGCTCGCGCTTTGAATTGTGTTCCTCGATCCACATAATTTTTAAATTGATCAAATGACGGATGGGCCGGTGAAAACACCAAGCTGCCGATGAGTTTCTGTTCGCGCACTTTTGTGAACAATCCCACCAGATCATG
>JBIKNE010000397.1:0-2934 GCA_044358855.1 Bacteriovoracaceae bacterium
CTATATGGTGCTGGGGTCGCAGTTTAATAGTTTCATTGATCCGCTCGTCGTTTTGTTGGCGATGCCGTTTGCCTTCTCAGGTGCCTTTATGGCGCTTTGGGGACTGCAGCTTTCATTAAATATTTATTCAATGATTGGTCTCATCCTCTTGATGGGAATTGTTAAGAAGAACTCGATCTTGATGGTGGATTTCACCAACCAGCGCCGCCGTGAGGGACTGGCCATTCGTGATGCCTTGGAAGATGCATGTCCAAAACGTTTGCGTCCCATTTTGATGACGGCCTTCTCTACTGTCGCCGGCGCTCTTCCGCCAGCTCTGGCGATTGGTCCAGGTTCGGAGGTATTGGGGCCTATGGCCTGGGCGATTATTGGCGGAACACTGGTATCAACCCTTTTGACTTTGTTTGTTATCCCCGCAATGTATTCGTGGGTTGCACGTGAACAAAAAACTTACGATGAAGACGAGGCGCTGGAATTGAAGCATGTCCCACATTAGTTTTCTGCTACTCAACCTCGTTGACGGTGCCCTGTTGGTTGGTCTCATCTGGACCATCCAATGGGTACACTATCCAAGTTTTAGCTATATTGAGCCAAAACTCTTTAGTTTGTTTCATGATTTTCACTCTCAGCGAATCACCATGATTGTGGCCCCGTTAATGCTTGTAGAACTTGCCTTAGCGGCCTATGGACTTTGGGCCTATCGAGGAGAGGTTTGGGTGTGGGCGAATGCCGTTTTGGTGGCCATCACATGGCTCTCGACAATTTTCATACAAATTCCTCTGCATAAAAAACTCGCTTTAGGGCATGAGCAAGGTTTGATTAAGCTCTTAGTCCGCAGCAATTATTTAAGAACATGCGCTTGGACGGGCAAAATAATTTTATTGAGTTGGGTTTTTTATCGAGAATATCGGTAGGGGCAGTTGGAGAAAAAAAAGGGGCCCGAAAAATCGGGCCCCACAAAGATCTTAAGCTTTCTTCTTCCACATATTGCAGTATCCAGCGGCCTTAACATACGGCACGCCTGCTGACTTCATAGCAGACTTCATTGCTGGAAGAGTACATTGACCAGCACCTGCGCCACCCGCTGCATCTACTTTGTAGAATGAGCATGTGTCACATTTCTTACCGGCCTTGAGTTGAAGCTCAGTAGCGGCTTCTTTGTAGCCAAGCTTACCAGCAGCAACGAAAGTCACGGCCGCCATAGCGTTATTCGCTAGACCCATAGCTTTTCCGAGAACAGTAAGAGCAGCTCCTGCAAGGAAACCAGTCTTGAGAAAATCACGACGTTTCATGGTTAATCTCCTTAAAAACGATTGAAAGTTAAGTAGCAAAACGAACTTATTATATCATCGGACCGAATGCTCGTCATAAGAGTTCGATAGACCGAACAAAGGTCTTTAAACTAGACATCTTCCAGACACGAAAACTAAACTATTCAAATAAGGCCTTTTTGCCATGGAGTGGGATGTATATGAGTAAAACGTCAGGAATGACTTTTATTGATCTTTTTTGCGGTTGTGGAGGATTATCTTACGGCCTCGAAATGGCAGGTCATCATTGCCTCCTGGGCGTTGATATGGAGCCTTCTGCGATTGATTCCTTTAAGCGCAATCACCCCCAAGCTGAAGCTTGGAATGGCGATATTAAAAAGCTTGATGCTCGCACACTTAAAAAACTGATCGGAACAAATTCAGTTGATATGGTAGTTGGTGGTCCTCCTTGCCAAGGGTTTTCTACCGTAGGTAAGGGCGAAGTGGCAGATGATCGTAATCAGCTTTTTCGTGAATTCGTTCGTGTCGTGAAACTTACTTCACCCAAAGTTGTTTTATTTGAAAACGTGACGGGGCTGGTGGCCAAGAAAAATGCCCCGGTTTTAAAGCAGATTTTCTCGCTCTTTGAAAAACTCGGCTACACCATGGAAGCACGTGTGCTGTCAGCGGAAGAGTACGGTGTGCCTGAAGTGCGTCGTCGCACGATTATCATGGGAGTGAAGGGACGTGAGTGCCAATTCCCTAAACCCACGCATGGAACTCGTGGCACTAAAAAAGTCGTCACCGTTCGTGAGGCCTTCAAAACGCTTAAAGCCATTGATGGCAAAGTTTATAATCACGATCCAAAAAAAGCCGAAGTTAAAAAACTCGCTGATCGTGAGCGCTTGAAGTTTATTCCCGCGGGCTCTGGTATTCGTTACCGCGAAGATGAGAAACAATATTTGCCAAAGAAATTATGGTTTGATGTGAACTGGAATGAGCTGCGTGAAGGTCGCTTCCGTCAGACGCGCTTGCAGCGTCTGCCGTGGGATAAACCGTCACCGACAATTCTTACTGCTCGCACGAGTTATTATCATCCGCAAGAGCCGCGCTTTCTGACTCCTCGTGAAGCGGCCGCTTGCCAAGGTTTTCCCAACGATTTTATTTTTGAAGGTTCGCAGACAGCGCAGTTTCGTCAAATCGGAAATGCTGTCCCACCACTTTTAGGAAAAGCCCTCGGCGAAGAAATCAAGAAATTGAATTTCTCTAAGGTGAGTAAAACTAAAAAGAAAAATCTTCGCCCTAAGGTCGCCGTTAATAACGTTTTTGATTACGCTCTTCCGACTCATCTTTAAAGGAGTTGTCCATGTGGCAACAGGTCTTTAGTTTGCGCATGCTCATTACTCTTTTGATGGGCTATGCCGCAGGACTTCCGCTCCTGTTGATTGGTTCCACCATGCAGGCGTGGATGACGGAGAGTGGAGTGGATCTCAAAGTTATCGGCATGGCCTCTCTGATTGGTCTGCCTTACTCGCTTAAATTTCTCTGGTCACCTCTCATTGATCGTTTTCCGCTCTGGCCATCGCGCCGTCGTGGCTGGATGACGCTCTCACAAGTGGGACTGGTCATCGCTCTTTTAGTGCTCTCACAATTTAATCCGGCCGCTAATATTGAAGCTGTGGTG
>JBIKNE010000399.1:0-2921 GCA_044358855.1 Bacteriovoracaceae bacterium
GTTCAAAAGATCTCAAAAGAGAAAGCAAATGAGATTGCTGCCGTTCTCAGAATGCTCGCTAAGGGTCAAACTGATTCTAGGCTTTCTTTGTCTATACTTAAGGTCTTGCAAAAACACACAGGCCCACTTCCCACTGACTCAATTGAGCGTGGGAAATTATTAAACATTCGAGCGAACAATATTCGCACGCAGACCGGGCAACGTGACTTGATTGAAAAAGGTGTTGTTAGAATGCTTCCATATAAGCATTTTTTTGATGAAACCTTTGCTCGTTTTGATCTTCCAAAGCAGCTCATTGCTATTCCTTTTCTTGAATCGAGCTTCAATACCGAGGCACATTCGAGAGTCGGTGCATTGGGGATTTGGCAATTCATGCCACTAATTGCTTCTTATTTTGTACCCAAACGTACACCTACGCTGGATTATCGTAACAATCCATTCATCTCTTCAATCGCAGCGATGCACTTACTTCGTGAAAATAAAATGATTCTTAAGTCTTGGGATATGGCGGTAACGGCTTATAACTCTGGCACCAAGCACCTTCTACTTGCTCGCAAACAACACGGGGCCACACAGCTTGAGGATGTATTCACAAAGTATCAAAACTCTCATCTAGGCTTTGCTTCCAAAAACTTTTATGCCGAGTTTTTAGCTCTTGTGCATACGCTTACATATGTTCAGGAGGTTTTTCCTAACGCAAGTGTAGTCCGTGAAGTAGAGACACCCCTCTTCGCTGTTTCAAAATGTTCATTTAGGCCTGTCGACCTCATGAAAAAGTTTAAACTCAATGAAGCCCTTTTCAGAGAACTCAACCCGCACATCGAGTCTTTAAAAGGAATACTACCCAAGGGAACAATCCTTGTTCACAATGGTTTTCTTCCAACTAAAATTTTTCGCTATATAAGTGATAGAGAGACGGTCAAATTCCGTCCTCTGCAGTGGTCGAAGGATTTAGTGAAGAATCAGAGTTGTTCTACGAGATAAGTATTTGGTGAGCAGAAGCTTGCAAAATTTCGCTTGCTACCATCTTGATACTCGAGGCGGATGTTGATCTTGGCATTAGCCGATGTTTCTTCGCCACCTTGATTTTCAGACATAATAAAGAGACGTCGTGAGTTTTCACCCAACGATTCATAAAACTGGCCATCTTCATCAAGGGCCAACCCATAACTGACATGGGCCTGGGCATGAGACTCAGCTAAGACCTCATACTTTTTAACTGCACCATCTAGATTAACTTGAATGAGACATGCTGATGCATGGCCCTCAAGATTGAACTTCTTGATTACTTCACGAATTAAGCTCTCCGAAGGAACTTCAGCTGAACCAGACTTATCCACACCCAAGAAGATTTCCTCATTCTGGTGTGTGAGTGTTAAGTAGTGACGTGATCCCAACAAGAGCGGTGGTGCTTTCATTCGATAAGTATTTGTGGATAACTTCTCCGCTTTTACACCACTAAAAGTGAACTCAAGCTGTTCGCCAGAGATAGAGAGTTCTTTTTTTGTGCGACTAAGAACATCTTCTTCAAATAGGCTTATAGAAAGATCTCCACGTGACCCGTAGAGATTTGGATCGAATGTCACTTCTTCTTCATGGATGTGCACAATTCTCTGAGACTTTTTCCCATCTCCACGTAAGTAAGTCACAAGTCGGTTACCTGCTTCCACACCTGCAAATAAAACGTAACGATAATCAGAATCTTTCGTTACTTTAAAATCAGATGTGAAGAATGTTTGCACATTCTTTATTCCATCCACATGAACGGATTCTGTTTCATCGTCTAATTCCACCAACAAGTAACCTAATGGTAGTTGTTTCGGTGCACGCGCATACTGACTGAGGAAATCTTTTTCAAATGCGGGGATTTCTAATTCCACTTTTCCACGAACAACTGGAATGTCTGTATGAGTGGGTACATGATCACGTTGGAGAAGAACAAAACTTCTGGAGCCATTCTCTGATGCTATTGTTTCTCTAATCTCTACAACTCCGGCACCATGATCTTGTAATGTTTGAGCTGCATCGTCTTGCGCTCGCAATTCAAACTGACGAAGTTTTGAAAGAGTACCTGCAACTGATAATCCCGCAACCACAGTTACTGCATCATGAGTACTCACCAGTGCGCTTGCCCCTGATTTCTTCTGAGTATTCATCGGAGGCTGAGTAGTCACATGTGCAACTGAAGGTGAATTCTTCTTCGCTTCTTTGAGTGAAGGAATTTTAGCCACCACTGGCGCAGGCATCGCATAGTTGTAAGCAACCAAATCTTCTAATTCTTCTTTTTCCGATTGAGTAGTCACCTCAGGGGCCGAGGGCTTAATCATTTCTTTTGGCGGTGAGTATTCATCAACCACCGGGGCCACAGGCGCTGCAACCACGGCAGCAGGAACTTCATCTTTCGCATTTTCGTATTCAAAGAATTCTGGCTCAGCATCAACCTCAGCGGCTTTTGCTTGAACAACATTTACTTGATCGCTCACTGGAGTAACCGGAGCAACGGGTTCTATTTTCTTTTCTTCTGCCACCATTGTTTCTGTTGGCATTTCCACATTATCAAGAAGAGCTACAAGGCTTGTGCTCACAAGATCTTGTGCTTCAACTTTTGCAACGATGAATTGATCTTTAGTTGGTAGCTCAACAGCGCCTTGAATTTCGCGCCACTCAGACTCATCGTTGATCTGATGAATTGCAGGTGAGAATACTTCTTCGATAATATTAATCTCTTTATCTACGCTCTTAAATTTTACCGTTGGATAACGTGGAGTCTTGGGAACGGACGCTACACGGCGTACTTGTAATTCGTTTGAATAATCTGGCAACTGAAAGCCATCGTAGCTACTCATTACAATCGTCTCAACTGACTCTTGTTCAACTGAAGCCGTGTAGAGAGCAGGCTTCAATGGCCATTCTACACTTCC
>JBIKNE010000400.1:0-2919 GCA_044358855.1 Bacteriovoracaceae bacterium
GCATCTAACTACAACGTTGAATTGCATAAAGCGACTCGCGTCGCTGACTTCTTGGAGCTTGGCGAATTAATGGCCCTCGATGCTCTTGAGCGTAACGAATCTTGTGGCGGTCACTTCCGCACAGAATTCCAAACGCCTGATGGTGAAGCCCTTCGAAACGATGACAAATACTGTCACGTAGCTGCCTGGGAATGGACCGGTAAATCACCGATCCGTCACATCGAAGAGCTGAAGTTCGAGAACGTACAACTTGCAACCAGATCGTACAAGTAAGGAGCCGACCATGTCTGCTAACGATAACATGACCATCTATCTCAAAGTCTGGCGTCAAGCCAACGGCACGCAGGAAGGAAAATTTGTCGACTACAAAGTCGATCATGTTTCACCTGACATGTCTTTCCTCGAGATGTTCGATGTCTTGAATGATCAACTCGTCAAAAAAGGCGAAGACCCTATTGCTTTCGATCACGACTGCCGCGAAGGAATTTGTGGTATGTGTTCGATGATGATTAACGGCAAAGCCCACGGTGGCCAGAAAGGCACGACGACTTGCCAGTTGCATATGCGCAAATTCAAGTCAGGCGATTCAATTGTGGTTGAACCTTGGCGCGCGAAAGCTTTCCCCTTAGTAAAAGACTTAGTCGTTGATCGCTCGGGCTTTGATAAAATCATTCAGGCCGGCGGTTACACCACAGCACAAACCGGTAACGCTCCAGACGCCAACGCCAATCTCATTCCTAAGACTGTTGCTGATGAGGCGATGGATGCGGCTGCTTGTATCGGTTGCGGTGCGTGTGTAGCATCTTGCCCGAACGGTTCAGCCATGCTCTTTATGGGTGCTAAAATCAGCCAACTCGCGCTTCTCCCACAGGGCCAGCCAGAAGCACCTCGTCGCGCCCTCAATATGGTGAAGACTCACGATGAGTTGTTGTTCGGTAACTGTACTAACCACGCTGAGTGCGAAGCTACGTGCCCGAAAGAAATCTCGATCGAGCACATCGCTCGCATGAATCGTGAGTTCACGAAGGCGAGCTTTACGTATTTTGAGAAAGAGCGCTCAGGCGGCGCGAGCTAGTATCTTTTGCGCCTCTACTCCGACACAATCGCTAGTTTCCTGGACCATGCTTATCGCATGGTTCGGGAAATTTTATCCAAAGAGTGTGGAATTAATGTAGGACGCACTCGCTTCACGATCGGTCGTACCACCTGGCCTATCAACTTGGTGTGCTTTGAAGACAATCGTCGTTGGGGTTATTTTGAGCCACATTTCTTTCAAATAGGTATCAATGCCAGGCTTGTAGGTACGATTCACGACTCTGTCTTGCGAGATCTACTTCGTCACGAACTCGCCCACTACCTAGTGCGTGTCTTTCACGGCCCGCATGTGTCTGCTCACGGGAGTGAATTTAAAGCGCTCTGTGCGCGTTATGATTGGAGCGAAGAAGTGGCCGCCGCTGCAGGTGATCTACCTTCTATTGAAAAGAGCGGCGACAGTAAATCTCAAGCCGTGATTGAGAAAGTAAAAAAACTTTTAGCACTCGCCAGCTCAACTAACGAACATGAAGCCGAGCTTGCCACTATAAAGGCGAATCAACTTATTTTGCGCTACCACCTCGATCGCGCTGAACTAAAAACTGAGCGAGAACTTTGTGTGGTAACCGTGATGGAAGCGACGAAGAAGAATACGCTGATGGTGGCGATCTATGAAATCCTCACGCACTTCTTAGTGCGCCCGATGCTCTACTATGGCCAAGGACAAGTACGCCTCGAGGCGGTGGGTTCACGTGAGCAAACTGAATTGGCCCTTTATATTGCTGACTTTTTAAAAATCGAATTAGAAACACTTTGGAAGACCAATTCTAAACAGCATGGTCTCAAAGGTTTACGTGCTAAGAATTCTTTCTTTATGGGAGTGGCCAAGGGCTTTGCGGAAAAACTTCATGACACCAGAAAGAATCATACTGAAGCTGAATCACGCGCGCTCATTAAGATCGAGACCGAAGCCTTAAGTCTCATGCGTGAATTCATGGGGGAAATGTCACAAAGTTTCTCAGGACAGGTGATCGATAACCAAGCGATGGAAAGTGGCAGACGTGAGGGGCGCAATCTTTCAATCACGCCCGCAGTGAAATCATCGGGTCAAACGTTCTTACTTAAATGAATTCAAATAGGCCTCAAGATCTTTCTTCTCTTGTGTGGTGAGCGATTCTCCCCCTTTCGGCATCTTGGTGAAGGGGTTTTTCGAATTCACGCTCTTCATCACTTTAACTTTATTTTTGGCAAACCACGACTTGTCTTCGCCGTGACAAATCAAACACCGAGTCGCCAAGATGTGTTCTCCTGGTGATTTTTTAGGCTCAAGCTTGGCTGGGTTTTTATCGGCCCGATTAAGTGCCTGACAGACAACACCAAGACTTGGGTCATTACTCTTTTCCACCATCGCCAAACAATCTTTCATCGACAGGGATAAGATTGTACCAATAGCGGCGCTATTCTTATCGCCCAGCTGAGACCATTGAGTACAAAGCTTTGACCACACCTTCGACATCTCTTCTAGCTTTGATTCATCTTCAGCTCCCAAACATTGGACAACGCTATCTAGGCTGCGCTGGGGCCCTCGTGGGACACTGGAATATTGAATCGAAAACTGAGTCGAATCATGCTCTTTATGGATATAAGCGACTCGTCCATCACCTAAGAAAATGGGAAAATATGAATTTCCTGCAATATTGTTCGTCACCTGCTGCACAACATCGCTCTCAACATCATAAACAAACACATTGCGAATCTGTGTCGTGGAATCAAGCGTGGCAGGATACATCGCCTCACTCGGAAGCTGATCCCAGGACTGCTGAACATCGCTAGCGACATTAAAAGTGATCTTTTTGCTGTCATAAGAGAAAGCAGCCTTGCCACCAG
>JBIKNE010000401.1:0-2914 GCA_044358855.1 Bacteriovoracaceae bacterium
GCTTCTTACCCCCAAAGAAGTCCACACAGACATGGGCGTAATGATCTAGGTACTCAGGGAAGTGGCGTTGGAGATGGCGGGTGACCGCTCGGCGCTTAATCAGGTCAAAATCGTTAAAGAGCTCTCCTGGCAAAGGCGACCAGGCCTTGAGAGTTTTTAAGAGCGCATCGCGAAGGGAAGGTTTTTTTCCTAACTCTTGCAGGCGTGCCCAGGCCAGATTAAAGGTTTCACCCCGTGCTGGAGAAGTGAGGAGAAAACTCAAATAGAACAGATCGCGCTGGTTATCTGTGAGTGCGCCTTGCGATTTGAGAAAGAGATAACTCAAAGTCAGCTCCTCGGCGGGGGCGCCGTTTTTCCATAGCTGATGAGTCCTTTCATGGAGAGCTTGCCAGCAGGACTCATGGGCCAATTCATTTAAAAATGCGGTGAAACTCTTTTGTTTGAGATTCAAATTCCATTCGCGTTTTAACTTCTGCCACAAAATATCTTGCAGCTCAGGTTTTTTGCATTGGAGTTCTGCCAGCGGTGAGATGAGCAGTGGTTTTAAAATAAAATAGGGATTCACCGTGAGGCGCGCTCGATGAAGCGGATTAGCAGCATCGCCATTTTCGCCCATATAGGGCGTCAGTAGAGTGAGTAAACGGGGGGCCATGTCAGGTTCTTGACGGTCAACTTCCCAAAAGGCGACAAAGTCTTTCCAGCAAGGTGACTCTGGCGTGGAATTTTCCTGGAAACATTGAGTGAACCAGCGAGTAGCAACTTCTTGGCGTTTAATCCTAAAAAATTCGTTATTCGCTAGCACTTTCCAGCCGTGCAATCGCTCCATCTGTTTAAAATCTTCCTGCTCTAAGCGATTTTTTTTGAGTAGCGACTTAAGAAGACCCTCACCCATGTTTTGCACCATGGTTTGCCAGTATTCAGTGCGTTCAGTCGGGCGGACATCCATCGCATGGGCGAAGAACTCGCTATAGCTTTGTTCTTTCTCCAGCGCCTCTAGGTCCGCCTGGGTATAACTCTGCGCCGCAGAAGAATGCGTTGTGATAAGAGTACACAAAATTAGAGCGAAAAGTTGCTTCACTCTTAGATGTTAGACTTAAGGCACTTCTAGCGTCAAACGGCTTTGCGAACAACCGGGCGCCCGAGTAGACTAAAGGCCTTTGAAATTCTCAGGAGGCCAACTATGTCTGCCCCCCACGTGGCGGAAGTTTATTCACTCGTTCAGCACCCGTTGCCGGGTGGATTCACGCTTATTTGTCCGTCGGATTATCAAGCGCTGTTGATTCAAGGGAATAAACCATGTGAAGAGTTGAGTCACTTCATCGAGCAGTGGAGTCTGCAAAAGCAGGGACCATCCATGCGACGGGAAGTCAACGTGGCAGGTTTCCCTGTGCTGCTTGCAGTGATTGCGGCAGAGAAAAAAATTCTCGCTGGATCTCGTCGTTTAGCGCGCGAATTATTATTGCTCGATGCCTGTGAGCGCGAGGGGATTGTAGCGCAAGAGTTGCGTGACCATGCTCGTGCTATTAGTACACTTGATTCACGTCATTTCCCAACTGAGTGGGAGTGGGTGACGAGTACGGAAAAACTTCCTGACTGGCGCCAAGTGGAACGTTGGGCGACTGTTGAAGAGTTGACCAAAGAAAAATTACGCCACCTCGTTCGTCATGTGCAGTCTTATCGCCCGACCTTGTTTGAGAGAGTCTCAGATTGGGGCCTAGGCCTTACTGCTCAGTTCGCTTTGATTCGTATCCATTTACTTAAATTTTTGGCCTTGTTGCCTTCACTTGACCACGATCAGCAAGGCTTTGAAGTGAAGCGCAATCTGATCGAATCACTACGTCGTTTATTGTCGGATGATCGCAGACTTCGTCAGCGTGGTGTCTCCCTTGGTGGTACTCGTCCACTGCCACGTCCTTATGTCGTGGGAGTAAAGTTTGGTTTAATGGCGGTCAGAATCGTTCCGGCCGGGATGCTCGCCTTTGTGGTGCGAGCGTTAGTTAAAAAAATGGCCAAGCGTTTTATCGCCGGTGAATCGATTGCTACATCAGATAAAACTCTTCTGTCGCTGCATGATTCACGTCGTGAGGCGACCCTTGATCAGTTAGGTGAATTGGTGGTTTCAGAAGGGGAGGCCGACGAATATTTAAAACGAGTTTTGGCGATTGTTCATGGACTCAAAATTCATGTGCAGCCGGGTGAGCGCAATGGAGCAGGCATTAATAAGGCCCATGTTTCCATTAAAGTATCAGCGCTCTCTCATGACTTTAAACCTCATGCTTACGAATATACCTATAATCTGGTGGCCCCTCGTTTGCGCCAAATTCTAGTCGAGGCCCGTCGGGAACAAGTTTTTATAAACATCGATGCCGAACACTATCACTATCGTGATTTGGTCTTAAAAATTTATCGTCAGGTTTTACTTGAGACACCTGAACTCCATGGTTGGAGTGATACTGGGATTGTACTGCAGGCCTATCTGCGCGATGGAGCAACCCATTTAAGAGATATTATTTCTCTGGCACGCGAGCGCGGTGTGCGCATGCCAATTCGATTAGTGAAAGGGGCCTACTGGGATGCTGAAACCATTGAGGCGACGGCGCATTCTCATCATGCTCCGCAGTTTTTAAATAAAGAAGAATCCGATCTGCATTTCCGTCAATTGGCGGCGATGACTCTGGCGCATCCAGCGGAACTGCAATTGGCATTGGGCTCGCACAATTTGCAAGACCACTGTTTTGCTGAGGCCCTTCGTCAGTTGCATTATCCAGATGCGCCTGTGATTGAGCATCAGTGTCTCCATATGACTTATGAGGCGCTCTCTCATGGACTTGCTCGCATGGGATGGCCGACTCGTAACTACATGCCGATTGGGAATTTGTTAGTCGGGATGGCCTATCTCGTTCGTCGAATTATG
>JBIKNE010000026.1:0-10849 GCA_044358855.1 Bacteriovoracaceae bacterium
CAGGCGAAGAAAACGAAGTAAAAGAAAAACCCCCGCCGAAGCAGGGGTTGAATTGGGTCTTGTTCTTTAACTGTCCTGATTTAGGGGCTCAGATCAAAGGGGCCTTTTTAAATTAATTAGCGAAACGCGCTTATTCCACCCGGAAGCTCTAAGAGTTCGCGCAGTTTTTCAAACTGGCCCGTGGGGATGAGTTTGCCGTCATGATAGAGCTTTTGGATCTCGAGACGGTTATCAAATACTTTCCAGGCGACTTGATCAGGGCCAATGGTATAGCGGCCAAAGCTTCTTTCTGTGGGCCAATCTTCTTGGTCATACACCACGTAAACGAGTTCAGAGCACACCAGTTCTCGTTGTGTCTCAACATCAAAATTAAAATCATAGGGCTTACCATATTGCATAAGCGCTTGAAGAATCATCTCACCATTTTGCGTGAGACCAGGTGAGCGTAAAATCAAGAGATCATCGATATCCATGAAGTGCTCAATCGTATTGAGCGTCACACCCGGCAAACGAAGAGCTTCAAGCACCAATTTGTTCTCAGTCAAAAGCGGCAGAAGCTTTTGCACCAACGGATGAATGATGAGGGGAATCTGTTTGCCCTCATGCATAACTGGCCATGAACCCCATTGTTCAGGAGTTCCAAGCCACAGTGCTACGTGGCCATAGAAGTCAGGAATAAAATAATCCGTCAGACGAAAAGGTGTTTTTTCAAGCAGGATATCGAGTGGTTTGAGTTCTTGCTTGAGTGAACCCATGATCACAGGATCATCGGCCATGGGTTTGAGTTTTCCTGAGCGCGTTTGCACTCGACCGGCGGTATTCCCAAAAATCTGGCTAAGGCGACCCATCAAACGATTGAGGCGTTCAGTAAAACGCGTGCGCTCCAGATCGCGCGCCATCTTGATCGCTTGTTTCATGAATGTTTCATGATCGCGTTCACGCATGCGTGCGGCAGTGAAAGACTGCTTTAGGTAATTTTCAAAATAGCTCTCTTCGCGCGAAAGCGAGCGACCGGAGCGCAGAGTTTCTTCGGTCGTTAAGTAGGTGAGAGTGTGAAGGGTGCCATCCCAAGTTTCACGCTGCATCGCTGGGCCGTAAGTTTTTTGCAACAGTGAGCCTTCCGGAAGATCAAACTCCATTACTCGACGCAGGCGTGGTGTTTCGCTCAAAGCTTGGGCAATTCGAAAGAATTGATCAAACAGCATGACGCGAAAGCTGGTAATGAGGCGAGCATGCTGAGTAAAGGTTTGGGCTTCTGCTGAAAAGGGTGCGTAGACCACTTTCCAGTAATACTCGCGCGACAATCCACGCCAGCGACGGGCCTCAGAAATAGAGAAGGCTTCTCCTGAAGCGACTTCTATTGAGCGATTTTTGAGCTGATCAATCGCTGGCAGCATGACCTCAAAAGCTTCCACGCGCCAAGTTTCTAAATCACGCATCTGTGTTTTAAGTTGATCCATTTCGCGAGCGGTGAGAGGACGCTGACATTCTTCGGTGATCTGATGAGGTGGACATGAGCGCGCTTGTACGAATTGTAAGAGCGCTTCTTGAGTTTTGAGACCTCGCTCAAACAGCGTGATGGAATCTGTCGCTGTGGCGGCAAAAGAAAATAGTAAAATAGTAGCAGCAAATAGAGACGTCATCCGTGACCTCGTATTACCAAGTAAAATTATATGTCATCACCAGAGTCATAGCGGCACCACGCAGATCATCAAAGCCGTTGGTGCTAGCGGGCTTGCCTGGTTCTGGCGTTGGGTTTTGGCGATAGTCTTGAGTGAATTTATCAAAGAAATTCACTTGATGGTAAAGCAGTTCGACACTGACATAACTGACTTTTAGTTCAATCGGAAATTCAAGTCCCACGCCCGTTCCGATTCCTAGACCGCCACCTTCTTGATCACCGATGGTCGGGTTATCGATAAATTTGTTGGTTTGATACCAATATTCGAGGCGGGCAATGAAGTGCGGATTAGAGTAAGTAATAGCGGTGCCGAGATCAGTCGTATCGACATAATAACGAAAGCCGACAAAGGGTCTAAGGAAACTGGTTTCAATGGCACCGATGGTTTCGTCAGTATAAACGGCGGTACTGGAGTCGAGAAACATGGTGTGCTTAGAATATTCTAGACCTAAAGTGAGGGCGGCCCGGAAATCGAGAAAGAAGGCGACCGATAAGTGAAAGGTCGGATGATTATCTTCATAGGCGCGTCCACGATTTCCGGTAAAGGTGGTGAGCCCGAGTCCCACCATCGCTTGGAAAAAGCGGCCATAGCGATAAAAGCGCTCGTCTTCTAAAACTTGGGTGGCTTCAAGATCTTCATTGAAGTCATTAAAAATATCGCCTTCGATAGTGAGGTCATCATCCATCATGTCGTCGGGCGCATCTTGTTGCGCCCACAGGGCCTGCGGCATGAGGAGAGTGAGCGCGAGAATGACGCGCAAAAGTGTCATCATAAGTAGAAGTGAACCGCAGCTTTCAAGAAATTATTTCCTAAGGTTTCAAAGCGGCGACCTTCCGGGCCTTTGTTGTAAGAGACACCAAATTCAAAACTAAAACCGATGCTCTCGATTCCTTCTAGGTGAAACTCAGTGCCAAGTGTTCCGTCAAATTGATAACCGGACTTAGCTTTTTCGTTCTCTTCATAGGCCAAGGTCGCCAAGGTACCCGACATGAAAAAATTGAGGCGTTCTTCTTCAAAGATGACGCGGTAAATCTTAAGCCCCGCTCCATAAGTCGTAGCGTCTTCACCCGAGCGGAAACCTAACAGGCCTCCCATGGCGAAATAGCGATTTTGTTGAATCTTGAGCGAGAGAGCAGGGATGTCATTCACTAACTGATTAGAGAGCCCCACACCCATCCGGCCGGTTTTATTTATCCCCCAAGCAGCGTGAGAGAAAACAAGCAACAGAGCAAGCAGGTATTGTGACTTCATGATTAAAGTCTAGGGAATCTTTTGATCTTTGACAACGCTAAGGCTTGCGCCCTAAACTTTCATTCGCACAAAGACAGAAGCAAAGGAATGATCATGGCCGAAACGACTCTGCCGCAGGAAACATCACAAACTCTCGAAGAATCACTCAATAAGACAGATTTTGGTCATTGGGTGTTTGAACATCGCAAAGCTTTTATCGGGGCAATCCTGGCGACATTTGTCCTCGCATCAGGCTGGCTGTTGTATCGTCAGTACGCTTTCAAAGCGGCTCGCGAACTTTCAGGTGTTGTGCACCAGTTTGAGCAAAGTGCCCTCACAGAGCTGCGCTCAGGCAAAATGAGCACTGCTGATTTCATGGCGAAATTTAATGCTCTTGATGCTGCTACTAAAGGCGCACCGGCGATGTTGCCAGTCGCTTTAGAGGCTGCCAATTTGATGAACGGAAAAAATGAAGTTGCTGAAGCTGTCACTTTGCTTGATGGGGTAGTCACCAATCTCAAAACCACTTCGCCTCTTTATGTCTTTGTGGTTCCAAGCTACAGCGCTCTATTGGAAAAAAATGGCAAAATTGTTGAAGCGATCAAGGCCTGGGATGATTATGTCGCAGGTGGACACAAAGTCATGCTTCCGAAAGCTTATTTAGAATTAGGCCGTCTCAATAACTTGCAAGGCAATAAAGACAAGGCCAAAACGAATTTTGATTATGTCGTCGCCAATTATCCAAATGATGAGCTTGCGAAGCTGGCCCGCCTTTATCTTCAGCAATTAACGACTCCGTAATGCGTTTTTTTCTCGCTGTAGTTTTGCTTAGCGCCTTCGGTTGCGCCCGCTTGGAAAAGTGGGGCGTGAAGGCGCCTGAACGCGAGAAAAAATTCTTCCATGTTCGTTGGTCAAAAAACTACGACTCACTTTATCTACCCGGTAATTTGCCACTCACTTATGGTGGTGTGACCACCAGTGAAGATATTCTTTATGTCGGGTCTCTCGATGGCCGTTTTCAAGCCGTCGATACTGAGAATGGGCGTGTTTTGTGGGAGCATGTTGAGAGCCATCCCATCGCTGCCCCGAGCTTAGTTTTTGGTGAAGAAGTTTTCTATGGCACACAAGCTGGTCGCTTAGTGGTTCGCCAACGTGTCAGTGGCGAACTTAAATACGCGATTGATTTGGGTGCTCCGATTGAGTCAGCACCCGTCCATCACGCAGGCCGCTTAGTGATTTATCTCCGTGGCCATCAGATCGTTTGTCTGGATGCAGCTACTGGAAAAATCATTTGGAATTACCGTCGTGCCGTTCCTGTCACTGTGACTTTGCAGCACACCACTCGTCCGCTGATTATTGGTGATCGAGTGATTGTAGGTTTCGCTGATGGCCATGCCGGAGCACTTTCTCTGCAAGAAGGAACACTCTTGTGGGAGCAAAAACTAGTTGAAACGCAAAAATTTGTGGATATCGATCTCAATCCCATCCTTGTTGATGGCCTGATTGTGACGGGATCTCCAACAGGGGAGCTCAAAGCGCTCGATAAAAATGATGGCAGCATTCGTCGTCAGTATGCCACTCAATCGCTCTCTCATCCCATCGTGCGTGGCCAAAGTTTAGTGGTGGGCAGTGTCCATGGTGAGATCACTTTCCTCGATTTTCAGGGCAAGGTCATCAAACAGGCGAAAGTGACCAAATCCGCTATTAATCAATTGTGGTGGTGGAAGGATCATCTGGTCGCGGCCACCTTCGATGGAGAACTCCTGGCGGTTGATCCTTTGAGCTTCCAAGTTGTAGGGAGCTTTGCCTTGGGCCACGATCAGTCGGCCATCTTTGGTGATTCGGCCGAGGCAGAATCTGGCCTTGGAGTCTTAACCTCACGTAATCGCTTGTTTTACTTCGAGTAATCTACTCGGAATTGATCTAACAAATCATATCATTATTTCAGAACTCTTAAGCTTTCCTTGCGAACAGTCTAGGCTTTGATATGGTCGATAACCCACAAGGAATTCATTATGAAGAAACTTGCCTTAGGCTTAAGTTTGATAACCACCATGAACATCATGGCGGCCGAGATTCATGAAGAACTCTTTGTTGTAGGTTACGACCAAGCACTCGTTCAAGATCTCGCTAATAACCGCGATATCACCATTGACCACATTCATGCTGATGAAGGCTTTGAAGTCTACGGACCGGCTGGCCTCTCAAGATACTTAGAAGAGCGTGGAGTGATGTTTTATGATTTGAAAGAATCACGTAAGCATGTGGATTGGACGAGCTACCCAAGTTACGAACAGATTCAAGCGAAACTCAAAGAGTTTGCACAAAAGTTCCCCAACATCACTCGCCTCGAAAGTATCGGCAAGAGTGTAAAGGGCCGTGACCTGTGGGTACTCAAAATTTCTGATAATCCCAATGTTGATGAGATCGAGCCGGAGTTCAAGTACATCTCAAGCATGCACGGTGATGAAATCACTGGTCGAGAACTCACTATCCGTTTCATCGACGAGATCTTAGAGAAGTACGGCAAAGATCAGCGCATTACCCAGCTTATCAATAGCACTGAACTCTATGTTATGCCGTCTATGAACCCAGATGGTTCTGAGCTACGTCAGCGCGCTAACGCCAACTACGTTGACTTGAATCGCAATTTTCCTGAAGCTGTCCGCAACGATCCGAATAACCAAGATGGCCGTCAGCCGGAAACTAAGGCGATCATGAGTTTTCAGGCCGCTCGTAACTTTGCTCTCTCGGCTAATTTCCATGGCGGAGCAGTTGTCGCCAATTACCCGTGGGATGCGCGCTATGATCGTCACCCGTTAGATAGTTTGGTTTATGACCTCTCACTTGAGTACTCAAAACTTAATCCTGAAATGATCTCATCACGTCAGTTCACCAATGGTGTAACGAATGGGGCCCAGTGGTATGTGCTTTACGGTGGAATGCAGGATTGGAGTTATGTTTGGCATAACGATTTGCAGATCACTATCGAGCTTTCTGATTCGAAGTGGCCAAACTACAGCATGATGCCTCAGTTCTATAAAGATAACCGTCTCTCTATGTTGAAATACGCTGAGCTCGTTCACCAAGGTGCGGGTGTGAAGTTAAGTGACCGTAACTCTCAGGGTAAAGTCGAAGTGCTCAATGCCGCAGGCCAATCACTTGGCACTTACGGCTTCCAGCGTGGAGAGTTCTACAAGGTTCTCTCGCCAGGTCGCTACACATTAGTGGTAGACGCCACGGTACGCGGCCAGCGCGTGAATAAGCGCGTGGAAGTGGAAGTGAACACCGATGTGCGAGACCAGGCTTTTGTAGAGCTCTAGGCTTTTCTCGCCTTCATCACAATTTTTTTAAACTGCGACGCCTCGACGGGAATGACCGAGAGGCGATTGCCTTTGCGCAGGAGCGCCAGGCCCTCGAGCTCGGGCATGTTCTTCATTTCATCTAGTGTGAGGACGCGAGGAAATTTTTCGACAAAACCCACATCGACGAGGCTCCAGCGCGGGTCCTCTTTCTTCGATGCCGGCTCAAAATACTCGGATTTAGGATCAAATTGAGTGGGGTCAGGATAGGCCTCTTTGAGGACTTCCATTACGCCCACCACGCCGATTTCATCAGCGTTTGAATGGTAGAAGAGGATCTGGTCACCAGACTTCATTTCACGCATGAAATTGCGGGCCTGGTAGTTTCTGACGCCATTCCAGGGCTCGCGCTTTTTGCGCTCGAGATCATCAATCGAAAAGACATCGGGTTCAGATTTCATCAGCCAGTACTTCATCTTTTTATAGTGAACTGAGCCTCTCAGGTAATCAAGATTTCTTTGCACCCAACCGACAAAAATCTAAGGCAGTGAACTCCAAGGATGGTGGCACATGAAAAAAATTTTGATTCCTCTGACTCTTGCAACTTTTATGGTGGGCTGTGCAACACATAAACCGGTGTCGCATCTTCCAGCGAAATGGCGAGTGGACGACAAGGCCGTCACCACGGGAATGCCCAACTATCCTTTAGCACCTGAAGTTTTCGCGCGTGTACAAAAACAAACACCGGGCCGTGCTCCAGCTTCTTCTGATCAAGAGCTAGCAGCAGCGATTGAAGCCGATGAAAAAAAACCATCACTTCGTCGCATGTATTTCCGCTCACTCTATCAATCATGGCGAGAAGTAGCACAGATGAGTGATCGCTCAACTGAGTTGCGTTCATGTCCCCAATTTCATCACGACAAAGTGGTGATGGATGAAAAGACAGAACCTCGGATGCCTTTTAGTTTTGCTGCCAAACCCAGTGCCGAGCATTTGCCGTTCTATCCAGAATGGGCGCTGCAGGTAAAAACTGATGCCGGTGTAACGCCGGTGTGGCAGATTGGCCAAAAAGATATGATTAAACGTGCGATGGCCTCTCATGAGTTTAAGCTTCGTCGCGAACTCAAATCACTCTGTGAAGAGGGTGCCAGTGATAGCTACTTTCGTTTAGAGAATATGGTGACTTATTTCAGCAATAAAGAGGGATTACAGACGGAAAAGGGCATGACAGCGCTCTTAAAAATTCCGGTATTCTCTACCATGTTGCTGGTTAAGTCAGTGCAAGGCACTCCGAATGTCAATTTTTCAACGCATGATCAGGAGCTGTTAACTGCGGTTAAAGGTTTCCAACTTCAAAACTATATTGTTGAATTGAAAAAAGAGCGTATGAAAGAGCTCACCGGTTCAACCCGTTAGTAGGAGTCAATATGAAGTGGTTACCTCTTGTCTGTATCTTGGCGATTACTGCTTGCGGAAAAAGCGGTGAAGTGGCGCAGGGATCACAATTAGGTCGCTTCATTAATCCAGTTTTAGTTCCTGCTGATTCGACTACTCTAAGCAAAGCGCAAATCCTATGTCAGCGTCTGGCCGATAAGGACTCAACCTTTCGCACCAGCTATCTCAATGACTACACTAAATTTAATTTTTCCACTTCTATGAAAGGTTGTGTTGGCAATGAGCTGACTTCTAATGTCGTCACCAAGCTTCGACTCGGTTTGGGACAACTAGAATATAATTTAGTTTCAGGAAATTATTTTACGACTCAGGTTGAAACCGCTCAACAAGGTGTGATCTCGGCGCTCTGTACTCGCTTGGGTAGCTTAACTAAGCCACTTAAAATTACCGAAGATACTTTAGTCGAGTATGAAATCACAGCGGGAGCGAGCACTTGTTCTAATGAACTTTTCACTGAATGTATTAATATGCGCACAGCTTTCCGCCAAGAGAATGGTCAGTATCTAGTAACGATGGAAGATCGTTTTGTGATTAATACTCAGGTAGGTGCTCTTCGCGGAATGATCAAACGTCACGAGCGCTTTGATCTAGGAACCTGCACGGACAATAAACAGATTCACAATGTTTCGGTTTTCTCGGGAATCACCAACTAGTTAGGGACAGTCCCAAAACAATTGCATCACACCATTCGGCTTTCCGGATTTGTCGCTGACCGTGCGGCAATAGGTTTTGCTAAAAGCCGCTGGCAGGGCAATGGCTTCTTTGGGGCAAGGAACATCCGCTTGTTCATCTTGGTATTTCATCAAAGACTGACCATCTAAACTCGCCAATTCCCAGAGTCCATTGGAGGGAATTGTCATCAAGACATAAACATCTTCGTGCTCAACCACCGCTGTGAGTTTATCACGTTCGATATAGAGCGGTTTCTCACCCAAGGGCAAATAATAGCGAGTCTGTTTTTTATCAATAGCGTGATGGATGACGAGTTGAAGAATGGCACTTTCATCCAGCTTGAGGCGATACTCTGTTTCAGCTTTTTTGACGATCAAATGTTCTTTCTCAGTTCCGCGCACAAAAGCGAGTATACGAGAGAGAGGTTTTTCAGCTTTTTTGTGATGAGTGCAGGAGGATGCAAACATAACCGGGGCCAGTGTTGAAGCAAGGGTGGGGTGTCCGTAAAATTCAATCGGCCAGCCTAACTGATCCATCATGTTTTTTAGTTCAGTTACATTTGGTGTTTGATCGGCCCAGTTACTGGTGAGGATTTTCCATTGGTTGATGAGTTTTCCCATCGCCGGGTCACACTGGGAATTCTCGGGACAGCCAAAATGGGGGTGGGCAATTGCCTCGTACTGCTGCAGAGCACTTGAAGGCGGGGCGGTTTGGGCGAATATAACGGGGGCAAGAGCGCCGAAAGTGGCGAGGATTATGAGCTTTATGGCTTTGCGGCGAAAGTTGTCCATGTTATAACCGAGGCAATTAGTTATGACATGTTAACCGGTTATGGGCAGATGTCCAAAGGGAGATCCTATGAAGAAGCTAAAAAAATCACGCGCGACTAAAAAAGCCAAAAAGAACAATAAGAGCGGATTGAAGCTCAAGCGTTTGGCGCGTAAGAAAAAGCTTTTGAAAAACCACAATAAGTAATCCTAGAGCTTGTTTTGCTCGAAAGATGATGAAAAGAGGGCCTCTCTGAGGCCCTTTTTTTATGTCTGAAATTCAAAGCCTGTCGATTTTTTGACGGTCGCGCACCACAAGATATTGATTGACCAAAATCTCTTTTGACGTTTCACTATACCTAAGACCAGATGGTACAACCCAACACATTTTCAAGGAGCGAGAGTGTGAAAATTAAACGTGTCTATACCCAGGAAGGGAAGAATCCTTATCACGGCATCACCTTCGAGAAGCGCACTTCAGAAGTGCGAGAGCTCGATGGCTCGAAAAAATCTGCTGTAGAAATCACAGTTCCCAGTTTTTGGTCGCAAGTGGCGACTGATATTTTGGCGCAGAAATACTGCCGTCGCACCGGTGTGCCTTACAAGCAAAAGAATGGTGAAGTCATCTTGGGTGGAGAGAGTGATGCTCGCCAAGTCTTTCATCGCTTAGCACTTTGCTGGCGTGAGTGGGGCGAGAAGTCCGGTCACTTTGCGACTAAAAAAGATGCTGATATTTTTTACGATGAAATCTGCTACATGCTGGCCAATCAGATGTGTGCACCCAATTCTCCGCAGTGGTTTAACACCGGCCTTGCCAGTGCTTATGGCATCCTAGGCGATGCTCAAGGCCACTACTATGTAGATGAAAAAACTAAGAAACTGCAAAAATCGACCAGTGCTTATGAGCGCCCGCAACCTCACGCTTGCTTCATTCAATCCATCAAAGATGATTTGGTGAATGAGGGCGGCATCATGGATCTATGGTCCAGAGAAGCGCGCCTCTTTAAATACGGCTCAGGCACGGGAACAAATTTCTCTCACCTGCGTGGCAATGGTGAAAAACTCTCAGGCGGCGGAACATCCTCGGGACTGATGAGTTTTTTAAAAATCGGTGATGCGGCTGCAGGTGCGATTAAGTCGGGTGGTACGACAAGACGGGCCGCCAAGATGGTGTGTCTAGATCTCGATCATCCGGATATTGAAGAGTTCATCATGTGGAAGGTGAAAGAAGAGCGCAAGGTCGCCTCACTGGTGACAGGTTCTAAAATTATCAAAAAACATTTGAGTGAAATTTTCACTGCGGCCCAGAGAGATGCGAGCCCCAAGACCAATACCACTCTGCGTGCGGCGATTGTGAAAGCGAAAAATGATGAAGTGCCGATGAATACCATCAATCGGACTTTGGAATTAGTGAAACAGGGTTTCACTTCTATGGAGTTTGAAGTTTTTGATACTGACTGGAACTCTGAGGCCTACTCAACTGTGGCGGGCCAGAATTCGAATAACTCGATTCGTATCCCCCATAAGTTTTTCGAAAAGCTCGATGAAGACAGCACCTGGGAGCTCACCGCCCGCACGACTAAAAAAGTGATTAAGACAGTAAAAGCAAAAGAGCTGTGGGAGCAAATCGTTGAGGCCGCTTGGCAATCGGCCGATCCGGGCCTGCAATTTGATGACACCATTAATGAGTGGCACACCTGTCCCGTCGATGGCCGTATCAATGCCTCAAATCCTTGTTCTG
>JBIKNE010000402.1:0-2904 GCA_044358855.1 Bacteriovoracaceae bacterium
CATATTCTTCAGCGATTTCATCCATCGCGTCCATCAGAGTCATGCCGCGGGTTTTGTAGTGAAGAGCGATTTCGCACATGAGTGCCATCGAAGAGACGCCGTCTTTATCGCGAGAAGCATTGTGAGGCATATAACCAAACGATTCTTCTGAGGCAAAAACGAAGTTATAAGGTGATTTCTCAACTTCTAGGCGACGAATCAAATCGGCCATCCATTTAAAACCGGTGAGGGTTGCCATGATAGTGCCACCGAATTTTTTTACGATGGTATCTTGCACTGGTGAAGTCACAATACTTTTCACCACTAGTGGATTTTTTGGCAGAAGGCCTTTGGCTTTTCTCGTTTTGAAAACATAGTGTAAAAACAGAGCACCCAACTGATTGCCATTGATATAGAACGGCTCGCCTTTATGATTTCCAACGACGCCCAGTCGATCTCCATCCGGGTCACTGCCAAAAACAATATCAGCTCCACTTGCGAGCATTTCATCCACTGCCATTTTAAGAGCGGCTGGCTCTTCAGGATTTGGGTATTTCACGGTTGGGAAATTGCCATCGGGCTTAGCTTGAGCGGCAATTGTCGTGAGCGTAGTGAAGCCTAAGCGTTTCACAATTGTTTCACAGGGAACTAAGGCCGTTCCGTGCAAGGGAGTAAAGACGACTTTTAAATCTTTACCGCGTGTCCAGCAGAGTTCGCGATCAAGAATCACGGTGTCTTCGATCATTTTATAAAAAGCTTCGTCGACTTCTGGACCCGTATCACTGACGAAACCTTGTTTTCTGGCTTCAGCAAAATTCATGTATTTAAGTTCTGACCAATCAGTCAGAGCGTTGTAGCTATCGATGATTTCTTGATCCATCGGAGGTACCACTTGCCCGCCATCACTCCAGAATACTTTGTAGCCATTGTATTTGGGTGGATTGTGGCTAGCAGTGACCATCACGCCGCCTTGAGCACCGTAAAAACGAATGGCGAAGGAGAGCATGGGAGTCGGTGTGAGCACGGGGAAAATACGCCCCTTGATGCCGAAGGCCGCCATCACTCCCAAAGTTTCTTCAGCAAATTCTCTGGAGCCATTACGACAGTCATAAGAGACCACAATGCTGGCACCGGTGGGATAGTGTTTTTTTAGTGTAAGCGCAAAGGCCTGGGCCGCGCGACGAACGGTGTAACGGTTGATGCGGTTTTCACCCATACCGAGCACGCCGCGAAGTCCGCCGGTGCCGAACTCAAGGCCCTTATGAAACCGCTCAGTCAACTCGCCCTCAGATTGTGGAAGAGTTTTGAGTAGATCGAGGATCTCCTGGCGATCTGTCGGGGCGATTGCAGGGTGTTGGCCCCAGGCCTCTGCCTTACTGATAATCTCTTTAAACATAGATATTTCCTTGATGCGCCGTAGCGTAGTCCACACAAGACTTGTCGAGAACGGCCATCCTCCTTATAGTGAGTTTTTTACAATAACATGGCAGGAGCGACCATGGCGAACCCCAAGAAAAAGCACGAAAAAAATATTCCCGGCGCCTTTTATTGCACCGACCCTGATGATGATGGGGGCGAAGGCTGTATTGCCTGTAACGTTTGTTACTCCGGTGCCCCGGAATTCTTTGCAGAAGATGATAACGGCAATGCTTATGTCAAAAAACAGCCGACCAGTCCTAAGGAAATCGAGTTGTGTCAGGAGCAGATTGACGCCTGTCCGGTGAATTCGATTGGCCGTGATGGTTGATCAGGTTTTAAAATTTTAACAATTATATTTCCTCATAAAATTCTTCCTTAAGTTAAACTAGAGTCAGTCTAACTTAAGGAGTCCAAATGAACCCTAGTCTTATAGAGTTGGGAGCGACCATTATTTTCGCGCTCGCCATCCTACACACCTTTGTAGTGTCAAAGTTCGCTGAAATGGCCCACCATTATCCGCAAGGATCAATGGGGGAGAATGTGTTTCACTTCCTCGCTGAAGTTGAAGCCGTTTTCGGAATGTGGGCTGCCATTTTTATCATCTACATGGCGGCTGTTTCAGGAATTAGCGCTCCGATACCTTATCTTGAGAGTCTCAACTATACAGAGCCGGCCTTCGTTTTTGTGATTATGGCGATGGCAGGGACTCGTCCGGTAATTAAGCTTGCTGAAAAAGTGATTGTGGTAATTTCTCAATTGCTCCCCATTCCTAAGAAGATGGCATTTTTTCTCACTGCTTGTGTGGTGGGACCTCTTTTGGGATCTTTCATCACTGAGCCAGCTGCTATGACTGTGACAGCTTTGATTCTACAAAAGAATTTCTTCTCTCGTGAAATGAGCACAAAATTCAAGTACGCCACGATCGGTCTATTGTTTGTGAATATTTCAATTGGCGGAACTCTTTCTCACTTTGCTGCTCCACCTGTTTTGATGGTGGCCGGTAAATGGGGCTGGGGTATGTCGCACATGTTTACGCAGTTTGGTTATAAAGCAGCACTGGCCTGTATCATTAGTGCATTGACCATAACGTTCATGTTTAAAAAAGAATTGGCCGGCAACTTTGAGTTGCGCGCTGAAAGCACAGACAAGATGCACCCACCAGCATGGGTGACGATTGTCCACCTCTTGTTCCTCGGTATGGTGGTATTGACCGCTCACCACATGGTGTTCTTCATGGGTCTCTTCTTGTTCTTCTTAGGTTTCACAACCGTGACTCAAGAATATCAAGATGACCGCGTGAAAATTAAAGAGTCATTGATGGTCGGTTTCTTCTTGGGTGGATTAATTGTCTTGGGTTCACTTCAGCAGTGGTGGCTAAAACCAGTGATTACTTCTTTAAGTGACCAAGCCTTGTATTTCGGGGCGACAGCACTTACAGGTATCACAGATAACGCTGCTCTTACTTATCTAGGATCATTGGTCGAGTTAACTGATAGTGCTAAATAC
>JBIKNE010000403.1:0-2899 GCA_044358855.1 Bacteriovoracaceae bacterium
GCTGCCTCCAATGGCATTGATTAGGGCATGTTTACCGATAGGTGACCAGATAAGTCAAAAAAGAAATTCCTAACTCTTTCTGACACCCAAAAGACAAATCAAGGGGGTCCTGAAAAACTTACTTAAACCAATTTTAACAAACCCTTGGGGTTGCCAATGGCCTCACGGACGCGGTTAAATAGTGGACATTACATATAAGGTTTTCTAATAAGACTCAGTGGCCCGGCTAATCTAAAGGATTCTGGATGAAGTTTCTTCTCGCGCTGTCTTTAATGTTAAGTCTTTCGGCATGGGCCGGACTTAAGGTCGGCACCTATAATATCCGTAATTTTGATTACGATGTACGCGAAGATATTCAAACCAACAAACCCGAGCTCGTTCAAATCCTTTTAGCGCTGAATTTTGATCTGCTCGGAGTGAATGAAATTAATAACGGTGAAGAGCTCGCGAGCTTTATCAAATCTAAGATGCCCAACTATGAAGTTGTTCTATCTAAGTGTGGTGGCCGTGGCGGTCAATCACTAGGATTTATCTATAATAGTAAAAAGTTAAGATTGCTTGATTTCAAAGAAGAATTAGGTGTCACGAACCCTGAAGGACAACCGACATGCAACGGTAGCTCTCGTCCCATGGGTGTTGGAAAATTTGAAGTATTAGTGACGAAAGAAATTTTCTACAGCTATCAAGTTCATTTGAAGGCCGGCGACAATGCCGAAGCCCAAGAAAAGCGCGCTCTTCAGTATGAATTTTTAAAGAATTATTTCAAGCTAGCAGAAGCTGAGGGTAAGACTAACTATATTGTGATGGGTGACTTCAATACCACTGGTTATTTAAGTCGTGATCAGGACTACAAGAAATTCTCGGCGATGCTTAATGCCAACAAGCTAAGTAATTTAACCGCTCAATTGGGCTGCTCTGCTTATTGGTGGGGCGCCACTGATGACAATACCGAAATTCCCTCTAAATTAGACCACATCGTTATGTCGCCAGGTTTTCTAGAATTGAAAGGCACTACTCCAAAAGCGCAAGTCCATGGTCATTGCAAAAAAGTGACTTGCAAACCTGCTTCAAGTGACACTCTGGGTGTGAGTTACCAAGAAGTTTCTGACCACTGCCCGATGACTGTCGAAATTTAATATGCGCTATCTCAGTATCGATATCGAGGCAACTGGTCTCGCGCAAGATTGCCTGATGATTGAATTTGCTATGATTCCCTTCGATGCCTCAACCGGTGCTTTAGAAGAGAGTCTTGCTAAATCTGTTTATATCCAATGTCCGGATTTTGAATCACTTAAGCCTAAGCTTGATCCGTGGGTGGTCGAGCACAATGAAACACTCATTCGCAAAGCTCATGCCGAAGGCATGCCGATGGCGCAGTTCAAAGAGATGATGACAAATTATCTCGAGTCCCCCGAAGTGAAGAGCTATTTTAATAATCAAAAAATTACTTTATTTGGTAAGTCGATGTCGGCGATTGATCTTCCCTTCCTTAACCGGGATCTTGGCTGGGAATATATGCGCAAATACTTTCAACATCGCCAGCTCGATCTGTCAGGCACCGCTTATGCACTGATGGATATTGGATTGCTTCCACAAGGAATGGAATCGGGTTCGGCCCTGATGCGCTATCTGGGATTTGGTGCTGTTGCCCATACTGCACTAGAAGACGCTCGCAATACGGCGTTAATGTATTTAAAAATTATAGAGAAGATAAAAAACTAAGGCTTCTTGGCCATCCCTAAATATTGCGCCGGATCCCGCGCTTTATCATGCACACGAATTTCGAAATGAAGATGTGGCCCAGTTGAGCGGCCAGTATTTCCAGTGTGGGCGATAACTTCACCACGCTTCACGCGATCACCTTTATCGACCATCATCTTGTCGAGGTGAGCGTAGACTGAGAACACTTTATTTGCATGCTCGATGACAATCATATTTCCATAACCACTGATCTTATCGTCGGCATATTTCACATAACCATCCTGCACGGCCACAGTAGGCGTGCCAATCGGCGCTGGAATATCAATCCCTTCATGTTTTTTGCCCCAGCGATTTCCAAAGCCTGAGGAAATACGTTTAACTTTTGGAACCGGCCATGCAAATTCGCCAGTACCCAGTGAATCATAATTTTCAACCGCACGTGTACCTTGCAAGAATGGCAAAATGCCGACTTTGTTAGGAACAAAAACCCACTGCCCTGCCATTAGTTTAGGATTAAGATCTTTCAGTTGTTCTACCGTCGTGCCATTTTCGCGCGCTAATTTTTCTAACGTCTGACCTGGTTTCCAGTAAACGTGTTGACCACTGCGCATATGTGAGCAGGAGGCCAGCAAGAGAAAGGCAAAACTAATTAAAGCGTGCAGCATGTAGCGCCTCCACGGCTTTTTTCACAGGACTCCAATCAAGCGGTTCACCGGGTATAAGGACATGAGCAGTTAAGGCAGCAAAGCCTTGTTCCACGGCATGGCAGTCTGATTGTTCGTCAGGGCGATAACCTTGATAATGTCCTGCAATCCAAAAATACTCTCTACTCCGTGCATCTTCACGACGATGAATTTCTTCTGAGTAGTTTCTAAAACCTACGGTGGTAAAACGCAGGCCTTTGACATCTTTGAGTTCTACATCTGGCACATTTAAATTTAAAAGAGTCATGGGTGGAAGCAGTTTTAAAATACCAGCTTCAATAATCATGGCAGCAATCTCAGCTGCAGTTTCGTAGTGATGTCCCTGCCCCTGTAATTGTTTAAACACCAAGCTCGTGGCCAAGGCCGGCACACCATGAAAAGCCGCTTCGCGAGCAGCTGCGACAGTTCCTGAATAATAGAGGTCTTGACCAAGGTTTGCGCCGCGATTAATTCCTGTCACAACAAACTGAGGACGATCGTTTTTGCAAACATGC
>JBIKNE010000404.1:0-2891 GCA_044358855.1 Bacteriovoracaceae bacterium
GCCCATCGTGACTTCTACCGGCACATGGTAGTAACCCGAGATACACATCTTGGTGCCAATAAACATCAAAATGATGGCCAAACCATACTTTAAATACTCGAAAAGATCGGCAAAACCTTTAAGGGCAAAATAGAGTGAACGCAAACCGAGAATTGCAAAGACGTTAGAGGTGAATACCAAGAAAGGGTCATCGGTAATTCCGATAATCGCAGGAATCGAGTCAATCGCGAATACCACATCCGATATTTCTACAAAAATGAGAGTGATGAAGAGTGGTGTCACCATCCGTTTACCGTTTTGCACGGTAAAAAACTTATCTCCGTCTAAGTTATGAGATGTCGGGAAAATTTTCTTCGCCCAAACAATAATCTTATTTTTTTCAAGATCGGGTTCATCACCGCTAGGTTTAAGCATTTTGAGACCGGTGATAATTAAGAAACCTCCGAAAAGGTAAATCACCCAAGAGAACTGACGAATGATAGCAATTCCCGCACCGATAAAGGCTGCACGCATAACAAGCGCGCCTAAGATTCCATAAAAAAGAATTTTGTGTTGATACTCATTGGGAACCTTGAAGTAACTAAAGATCAGCAAGAAGACGAAAAGATTATCAACAGAAAGAGATTTCTCAATCACATAACCTGATAAGAAAAGCATGAAGTCTTCTTGCCCGCGCCAGTAAAGAATCAGGACGTTAAATGCCATCGCCAAGGCGATCCAAACGATCGACCACATGATGGCCTCTTTGAATGAAACGGTATGACTCTTTTTATGGAAGACACCTAAATCCAGTGCCAAAACGAACATAATAAAAGCAACAAATGACACCCAAATGGTCAACGACGTCTCGTGCATAATATCCCCAAATCTTAGTTGAATTACCTAAGATTAAAGCATGATCGCCTAGATTGCAGTACGGAAAATACGGACAGAACGACCAAAAAAAGTGAAGATAGCTAGATGAAGGAAAGTTTATTTCTTACAGAACTAGATAAGTTGCGAGACGACGGGGTTATTACTTTGGGCGAAATCGCTGAGAAGCTGCGCGACAAGGGCCTGATGTTCTTGAGCCTTATTTGCGTTCTTCCCTTCATGCAGCCCATCCCCATCCCTGGACTTTCATCAATTCTCGGATTTGTTATCCTGCTCCAAGGAATTGGGCTCATCATTTCCGGTAAGCCTCTCCTCACTCAACGCATGAAAGACGTGCAATTTTCGCCCGAAAAAGTTGCCAGCTTTATTAAAGGCGCACGTAAAATTTTTCCCTGGATCGGTTGGATGGTAAAAACGCGCGGGCAGCATTTAGTTAAGCACCGGGCGAATCAAATTGTTTGTGGATTTGTTTTGATAGGACTTTCGCTCTTCCTGTCTCTACCACTGCCATTGCCAAGCAGTAACTTTATTCCAGCGATAGGAATCTTCTTTATCTGCCTCGGTCTTCTAGAAGAAGACTTTCTACTGGTTTTCTTAGGGATCACCTATTCGGCTATATTCACTTGGATTTTGTCCTTCTCTTTCCACATGCTTTGGGAAGAACTCAGCAATTCCGCCTGGTGGGGACGCTACTTCTGATCATCTTCCAGGGTACAGCCCGTATCGCCACCTGAAAGTGAAATGCCTTCTTCCTTAATCTCTACTTTCTCAGCAGCTTTGGTATCACAATCCTCAAGAGCAGCCGCACCCGTTGATACTTCCGGAGCACCGGCCACAGGGGCTTCTTGTTTTTGACAGCTCACTAAACTAACAAGAGCAGCAAGAATGAAATATTTCATGGGGTAATCTCCTTAGGAACTTCACGACTAAAATTAGCAGACTTTGAACTCATAATCCGGCGATACATAAAACGCGGCATTAAGCTGAGTAGCTTCACGATGAAGGCAAAGGCAAACGGGAAGGCGACAAGCTTTTTCTTTTTTCTAATTGCTGTGATGATTAAATCGGCCGCACGCGGAGCCTTCATAAGAAATGGCATCGGGTGATGATTTAAACGTGTCAGGGGTGTATCTACAAAGCCCGGACACACACATGTGACATCTATACCTAAATGGCGCAGATCGAGACTAAGAGACTCACAGAATTTAATCACGCCGCTCTTTGTGGCACTATAACCAGAGATGCCAGGGAAACCATTAAATCCGGCCAGTGATGAAATCGCCACCATTTGCCCTCTTCCCTTTGGAATCATAATCTCCATGGCGGCTTCAAAAGCATGCATGACACCTAAAAGGTTCACATGCACCATGCGATAAGTGCGCTCAAAGTCTGGCACTTTCGACTTAATGGGATAGGAAATACCTGCACTAGCGATTATCAAATGCAAACCGGTGGGTGATGCGAATTCATGAATTGCTTTCTTGAGTGCTAGGCGATCAGCAACATCAACTGCATAGAAACTAATATTATCGCGATGCTCTTCGAAGTTAGCCTTAAACTTTGTGTGTTCACGTCCACACACTCCGACTTTCCAACCAAGCTTCAAATATTTTTTAGCGAGTTCAAGGCCCATGCCCGAAGTGCCGCCAGTAATAAAAACGGTATTCATGTGTGACAGCAATCCTTTTTACGATTTAAGCGCGGCTGAATTTCAGCGCGCCACAAACCTCTTAGCAAAATTACAACTAACACTGCCGCCAGTATGCTCTCCCAGCCAAAGCTACTCCCGTGCTCATGGGTATGAGCACTGACGGCCCAAACTGGCTGTACGCCACCATACCAAGCATCCACACCAATCGCGGCGAGAAGTGCTACTGCTGCAATTGAAATCTGATTAATAGCAATGCCCTTGTTTCCAAGATGCGGACGAAGCACAGCAATGTTAGCAATATTGGTGGCAGGTCCCGCCAATAAAAGAATCAACGCAGCACCAGGTGAGAGACCTTTCATAACAAGCG
>JBIKNE010000027.1:0-10752 GCA_044358855.1 Bacteriovoracaceae bacterium
ACCTATCCTTGGTAAAACGCTACTGCCCCACCATTCTACCCATAAAGGGGGGGCACACTCAAGCCCGCGAGAATTCATTTCTCGCTGACAAGTTTCCTCAGACTTTCCCGAGCGCTTGCATGATTTTCTGCATATCCGCCCATGTCGACTTCTTCATATTGATATTGCTGGCAATGACACTGGGATGAAACAACGGGGCGACTTGGATGTCACAACCTTCCATCTGAGTGAGTGGAAAGAATTTTCCATGCACACTCGCCAGACGTTCACGAGCACCCAAGAGCGACTGTGTGGCCCTTGCCCCTAGTGGCACGACGAAACGAGGGCGCAGCCAATGAATCTCTTCTAATAAATCTTTGGTCTCGCGCTCTCCGCGCATATCTTGAAGCGCAGTCAAAGCGTACTCAGAAGTGTTGAGCTTCATCGCTTGCACCATTTTTTGAAAAAGATCAGCAACTGGTGGTGAGAATGAGAGCAGGAACTCAGGTCGAATAGTTTTAATATCTGCTTCCAGAGACTCAATTCCTAGAAAAGCTTCTCCAATAAACAAGACACTGACTTGCTCTTTATCAGCTCTTAGGGCCTGCCAAGCGGCGCTTCCCACTCGCTCTTCTTGTGAACTCGACCAATCCTTGAGGTTGGCAAAGCGGGGCTTAAACGGGCCTTCTTTGGTAGTTGGCTTCAAAGCCAGTTCACCACCGGGAAAGCTCATGATTCCCTCAGGGGATTCACTTAATTGCTCTTCTGCGAACTGAGTAAATGACTCCAGCAAAACCGCTTTTTCAGTAAGGTTCTCAGGTGAGGAGGCGGAAGTTTGCCCACTCAAATGACTCAAATCGAGATCCCCCATTAGGGCCTCAGCAAAGGTTTCAGGGGTTTTGGGCTTTTTATCAAATAGTGACATGGGGGAAGTTTTACCCTCTGAGGAGCAAATTTCCCACTCCAGAAAAAAAGAATCTCTCTTTTTAGGTTCTGCCAAGGGTGCCGAAGAGCATGCAAGACCTTAAGGAGGTTCCTGCATGTCAGACGTTGATTTTAAATTTGAACAGTTTGAAGAGTATTTCGGCACCACAGACGATGTGAAGCGCACCATTGATGAGTGCAAAGTATGCGGAGCGAAACTACTGCTCTCTCATATGCCTGACTACAAAAACCTCTTGGTACAAGAGACCGCCCGCTGCATGGATTGCGGTTGCGGTAATCGTAAGGTTATTCACGTTCTTAATTAGTTATCTCATTCAACAGTCTCATCCTGGCGCAAAGGTGGGTTAAAACCACTCAATCTGTGCCAGGATGAATTTATTATCGCGCCCTCTAATTGATTTGTTGATTCAAAACCTGCCTTATCATCCATCCTTTAGGTGCATCTAAGAAGTTGATCTCTTGAATTTTGCTTAAAATCACTGTCATTTTAGCTGACTTGGCCAGCTCCTTGAGGTTTTTAATAGCTCCCAACGATGAGTAGCTGTCGACATATGCCCAATTCAATCCCGAATGCTTTTGCTGATTAAACAGCACATAGTGAAGGGCGTTTTTAGTTTCTCTTAAGCTCATTAAAACATGCAGATGATAGCGCTCAATTTGAATTCTGCCTTTGTTAATACCCTTAGCAAAAGTAATGGTGAGAGAGCGCATACCTCTAGTTAGAATCTCGTTGCTCACTGCCTCGATTACCAAATGAACATGATTTGACTGGAGAGAGTAATGAACGATCGAGAGACCGTGAATTCGACTGTTCTTGATGGCCCGTTTTAAGATTTTTAAGCAGGCTTTATTTCTAATGGAAGTCGTGACTTTGAAATTTACATGAAGGGCAGTACGTGAAGTGACTTTTTCTCTAGTCTTGTGTGCGACTCCTTTAGAGCGAAGTCGCTTTCTACCTGCTCCAGGACGAATACCTCCGCGCTGACCTCGATACAAATTTAAAGCTAGTTGTCGACGCATAATGCCCTCCTGATTGATTGGGGCATATGTCGCTCAAACATCATGACTTAGTGAATGAATTGTGGGGACAAGGAGCGGATTGTTTCTATTTTGAAGCGATTCTAGACGTAAGATTAACCTTAATCTTCTTCGTCGATCGCCTGGTTTAAAAACTGGGCGATTAACAAGGCTTCTTTGGGCTTAATACCTAACAATCTTTTTATTTCATCTGAATTCATCTCTTTAAGTTCGCTACGAGAGACAGTGAGATTTTGTAGCACAGTTTGTCGAGTCGTAGCTGAGAGACCTTTGACTTCATCAATCCATGTACTGAGCACGCGTTTTGATTCGGCTTTGTGATGGAGGCGACGAGAGAAACGATGGGCCTCATCACGAAGGGTGACAATAATGCGCATGAGTGCGGGAGTTTTTTGTAAAACATAAGGATCTTTGCGACCAGGGATCACTAAGCGCTCCTCTGAACGAATACTCTCTGACTTAGTAAAATCACCGGTTAGATCGCGCGCCTTCGCAATTCCCACGACAGGTAATTCAATTTTCATTTCGCGCAAAACAGCACAGACAGTATTCACTTGCGCCGTTCCCCCATCGATCACTAAAACATCCGGAAGCTCACCATGCTGCAAGCGACGTGAAATCACTTCTCTCATCATAGCAAAATCGTTATTTCCTTCCGGTAATTCTTGTAAATGATAGTGACGATACAAACGCTTATCGAGCTTGCCGTCATTCGAGACAACTTGCGAAGCGGTGGGAGATTTACCCTGCCAAATCGCCACATCGTAACATTCCAAATGACGAGGCAACTCACGCATATTGAGCAGCTCTTTAAGTTTTTTAAGCCCGACAAATGGAGAATCTTGATTAGCAATACGCACTCGCTGGGATTCTTCCGCATGACGACGGCACATTTCAATGACTGGCAGATATTTTTTGCGGCGGCCATACACTTGCGGAGGTTTCACGGTGCCAGCAATCTCTTTCAGTGCTGAACTCCAGGCCGTCACATCTTCTTCTTCGTGATCAAGAATAATCAGTGCTGGTGCGATTTGTTCTGGATCAGCATAGTACTGCAACAAGAACACGCGCATTTCTTCGGATAGATCTTCGGATAAATCGCCTATCGGGAAATGGAAATTCTTCTGACCGATCAGCATGCCACCGCGAATAAGATAGAGACTGAAATCAAACTCATCAGCGCCTTGATAGGCCGCCCACACGTCGACATCATTTTCATCTTTAAGCGATTCCACATGTTGTTCGTACGACTGTTCTAAGAAGGCCTTCAAAACATCAATATGATCTCGCACATTGGCGGCACGCTCAAACTGCTCGGCTTCAGCGTAACTCTCCATCCGATTGGTGAGCTCTTTGAGTGCTTTGCGAGCTTTCGCTTCACTTTGAAAAAAGCCCGTCGCTAGGCTTAAGTCTTTGGCATAATCCTCGGCACTAATCAGCTTCACACAAGGAGCGGAACACTGTTGCATCTGGTGCAAGAGGCAGGGTGTTTTGCGCGATTTAAATTCATTTAAACTACAATCACGCAGCATAAAAGACTTAGTAATCACGCGCATGACGGCAGAGATATTTGAACCAACTGGGAAAGGTCCGTAGAGCTCTTTGCCCTTCCCTTTTTTGGGTCGACGCACATACTCCAAACGAGGAAATGGCTCATCATGATCGACTAAAACCCAAGGATAGCTCTTATCGTCTTTAAGTCGGATATTGTATTTGGGGTTGTGCTTCTTAATGAGATTGTTCTCAAGCACATAAGACTCTGCATCCGATCGCGTTAAAATGAAGTCGAAATCCTGTGCATGAGTCACAAGAAATTGCGTCTTTACACTCTTGGCGGAAGCATCAAAGTACGACGTGACGCGTGAACGAAGACGTTTGGCCTTACCTACGTAGATAACTCGGCCATGAAGATCTTTCATCAGGTAGCAACCTGATTCCTGCGGCAGAGTGCGTGCTTTATCGAGAAGAGTCGTGAGTTTATCCACGAAGCTCACCTTCCTTTACGGGAGGGGGCATGTTGATGTAGTATAGACCGTCATTGTCGCTTGAAAGGGCCAAAAAGGAAACATCATGGCTTCAGCTATTACCGTCGGAAAAGACGTCCTCTCGTTTTGCACTAAATGCAAACTGAATCTCTCGCACACTATCGTGGCCATGAAAGATACTAAGAGTATCGCCAAGGTAAAATGCAACACATGTGGCACTATTCAGTCCTACAAAGATCCCTCTGTTTCGACTGCGAACAAAACTCGCACTCGTAAAAGTGCGACTTCTACTTCTAAGGCTAGCTCAAAAGTCGTTTCGATTTCTGATCTTTGGATGGAGAAGTTGAATAAGACGACTGCTAAGAGTCAGCCTTACGGCATTGATCAAAAATACAAAACAGGTGATGTGATTGATCACTCGAAGTTCGGCCCTGGTATCGTTCAGGCGGTTAATGCCACTACGATTGAGGTGGTCTTTCGCCATGAAATCAAGATGCTAGTCCATAATAAGCAAATGTAATGAAAGCCCCGAAAGGGGCTTTTTTTTACTCATCCTGTATAAAATTTTCAATTTTTTCCACTTATTTTTTTGTGAGTCTAAGATTTTCTCTTTAAACGGAGAATCTTATGAAAATACGCTCATGGCTCGTAGCTAGTCTTTTAATAATGGGTACAACCCAAGCTTTCGCGAATTACCAATTTCGCGGAGTGAACTACACTCTTAGTTATACTGAAACTACTGATGAACAAATCATCAGTTTGCGTGGCCAAATTTTGAGCGGCATAGTTGAAGATCTAACGGGTTTAAACGAAGTAAGAAAGATGATCAAGCCAGGCAAAGACATTTTGCTCAAACTCAATAGTGGCGGTGGCTTCCAAGTAAAATTCAATCAACTTTCAAAAGCGATAAAAAAAGCCTGCTACCCTAGAGGAGAAGAAAGTAAGCAATGTGAAATTACCACTGAAGTTACTAGTATGTGTGCTTCTGCCTGTATCCCTTTGTTTATGGTCGGTGACACTCGTCAGGCAGGCCGTTATGCCAACTTTGGTTTTCATCAAGCCGCTGTTGTGCCAGGAGCTCTTCGAATCCCAGGGATGGCGCAACGTGATTTACGCAAGAATGGCGTGAATGATGAATGGCTCAAGGCCAATGATCACTTGTTTGCTTCTCTGCAAATAACCTGGCTAAGACCGGGAGAGCTTAACGGATCAGATATCGTCACGAACTTCTTACCATAAAAAAAAGGGCCTCTTTCGAGGCCCTTTCGATTTCAACTTTGAATTTTCTTCTTAGAAGCCTACGCCCACACCGAAGCCAATTGATGCTCCCATGTTCATAGGTGAGAAGCCGGCCGATCCATAACCGCCATAACCAGCACCGTAACCGCCAGCATACATCTGCGAGTTGTTGGCCGCTTGACCGAACTGGCTCGCTAGACCTTGCCGCTGGAACATAGCATCTTGATTGGCAGCCATTTGGTTTTGCATATACGACTGTTGAAGACCGTAGCCACCGGTTGCGCCCCAGTAGCCACCATTACCACCTGGGTAAGGAAGTGTGCCTGAGCCCCAACCGCCGCCGCCGCCACAACCAATCGCCATACAGTTCATACCACCGCCGCCTGCTCCTGCGACAACATAGAGTCCGCCAACTGCGCCACCTGCTGGATACATCATGCCACCGTTGTAGCCACCAGCATATCCGCCAGCATAACCACCAGCATATCCGCCAGCATAACCACCAGCATAACCACCAGCATAACCACCAGCATATCCGCCAGCATAACCACCAGCATATCCGCCAGCATAACCACCAGCGTAACCACCAGCATATCCGCCAGCGTAACCACCAGCATATCCGCCAGCATATCCGCCAACGATATTTCCTACTGCACCACCGATAGCACCACCAACTTGATAACCGCCACCGACATAACCACCGCCAGCATAGCCACCGACATAACCACCGCCAGCATAGCCGCCAGCATATCCACCTGCGTAGCCGCCAGCGTAACCACCTGCGACCATTCCACCGCCGGCCATTCCGCCGGCTGCGTAAATTCCGCCTACGAGGCCCGGCATACCGCCGACATAACCACCACCGCCAGCGATACCACCAACAGCATAGCCGCCGCCGTATGGATTAATATTTCCGTAAGGTCCAATCATGCCACCCATGAAGCCTGGTGAATAACCACCACCAATCCATGGGTTACCAAAACCACCGTAGCCATTCCCCCACTGTCCACCCATTCCTGCGTAGCCGCCGAGTGAGTAACCGTTACAGCGCATGGCCGCTTGCTGCTCAGGAGTCATACCTGGAAGCTCATTGTTTTGAAGGTAGTTCAAATAATCTTGCTGAGACAAACGACACTGCTCGAATCCTGCAGTCGCTGCTCCCGCCCAAGCTTCCGAAGAAGCTTTGATACCTTTGTAACCCATATAGGCCACACCGAACTGAGCCAACGGTGGAGCAATCGCACCGACGATTTCGGCAACACCTGAAAGCCAGTGTTGACCGCCGCGGCTGCCCGCTGCACAGTTCACACAATCGACACCAGTCTGGTGACGAGAAACAATTCGAGAGTAGTCATCATCACCGATACAGCCGCGCATATCTGAACTGTATTCACAGCGTGAACTACCACCGCCACCAACACGATATTCTGCCGTGAGGTAACCGCGACAACTTGATTTCACACTGCCATCACTGTTCACACAGTGAGAAGGAATTCGATAAGTCACACCATCAACAACAACTGTGACCCAATCGCCACCGTCGCCATCACCAATCACAACTCGTCCACCGCCAGCTGCTCCGCCCGCTACGCGAACTGAACCACCGCCGACTGAACCGCCAGCAACATAAACGCTACCGCCGCCGCGACCGCTTCCAACAGAAGCACCGCGAATATAAACTCCGTCTTCAGCAGAACGAATACCTAGACACTGACGACATTCTTTACGTTCTGCTCCCTCTTTCGAGAACAAACCAAAGAAGCCCCAAGTTTTTTTACATTTATCGTAACAAGGATGATCGTCATACATGTAGCCGCCCAAATCTTCGCAATAGAATCCACCATCGCGATCTGAACCGGTTTCTTGACGTTCACCAGAACCTGATTGTGATCCACCTTGTGAACCAGACTGTGAGCCTGATTGCGCGCCAGATTGTGAGCCTGACTGAGATCCTGATTGTGAACCAGATTGAGAACCAGATTGTGATCCTGATTGAGAGCCCGCTGAAGTGACAACCGTTCCGCAGGTTTTAAGTACGGCGCGAGCACATCCAGAAGGAATGGTTTGCGAATCAATATTAATGTCACACTGATTATCGCCTTCGCGCGAATCAATGGCACAGGCGCTCTTCACGCACACTTGCCCTGAGGCAGGATCCACTGAAGCAGTAGGCTCGTATTGAACCTTCCCTCCATTCGATTTACAGAAATCGTAAATCTTATTCGCTAGCTGCTCGTTGGCGTGAGCACCAAACGAGAGAAAGAGAAGTGTGAACAACATTTTTTTCATATGTCCTACCCGATTTAACGTGGACGTTGGTCCACTAACCCAGTTTTTATTCTAACATCAAGCAACCGACCGATTGGGATGAGGCAAAAAAATCCCGACGGCATCGCGTACCTTTCGGAGGATTTTAACTAAGACTTTAATTTCACAAGAAAGATCAGTGTTCCAGGAGCCCACGAAATTGCGTAAGATGCAGGAATTCTATGGAAAACGTCCTTAACCACCTCTTCGATTGGGCCATTTTGCTCCTTATATTGGGAGCAGCTCTCTATACCCTAAAGATTGTCCGACAAGAGTCGACAGACTTTATCGATGAAAGTTTCGAAGTAGAGTTCGGTAAACTCAATCTCCCCATACCGCGCTGGTGGAGCATCACCCGCCAAGAAAATAACCTGATTCAATTTGAGCGCACCGACACTCGTTACGATTGGTACGCTCGCTTTGAATTTTTTCCGGGAGAAAATGAAGTCTCGCTGCCCGATATTCTTCATAACAAAATTGAGAGCGAGGAATTAGATTACGACAAAGATGACGTGGTGATTGAAACCAACTCACAGCACCTGTTTAAAGATACTGACACTCAAAAATATTTTACTGAAGTCATTCGCGTAGAAGGCAAGGCCAGTCAGCGTATTGAAGATCGCGTCTACTTTGATATGTATCTGTTTCGCCATAAAGCAGAGAATGGTTATTATCTGTGCGAAAGTCGCAGCTCTGTCTTGAATGGACTGGTTGAGGGTCCATTCTTCGAAGAGTGCTTATCACTAATGAAAATTAAAGCTTAGTTACGAATGTCGCGCTTAGGAGCGAATTCACGAATCTTCTCGACCAAGAACTCGATCAAGTCTTCGTCAGAGCAGTAGACGTCTTCTACTAGATCCGAATTCAACATGAAGTTCTTTACGCGAATAGCGATATTATGGAGAGACTCCATCAAATAGAGTCCACCAATATTCTCACCATTGAACGACTTGATGATCTCTTTGCGCGCATGGTTGAACATTTCTGTTTCAGTGATATTTTCAGGAAGATTGTCTGCTCCAAACTTTTCTTCCACTTCTTCGATGGCCTGCTCTTTGATGTTTTCATCAGTGGCAAAGCTTACACCGTATTCAGTGGCAAGAGCTTCAATCAAATCAGCGCGAGTATCAGCAGCGAAATCAATAAGCTCAGCTTGCTTCAAGTGATTGATTGTATGTGCAGAAAGCCCCTTCAGGGTTTCGAAATCAGTCTTCATAGGCGATCCTTCAAATAGATAAATCAGGTTCAGGATACCGGAATTCAAAGGTCGCTACAACATAAACCAGCGAAAAATTAGCGCTTTTTGAAGCGACCTTGAACACGTCGAACAATATTTAAAACCGCTTCGCGCTCTCCAGTAGTAATTAATACCACCGCAAAAACCGTTAAACTGGCAGCACTAATGAGACTTAAGTGAGTCAACTGCTGCACCACGTTTGCATTTTCTAACACCCAGGCGGTTGATAATTTTTCTCCGGTTATCCCCATCAATATTGTTGCGACAAAAAGTTTTGCCAACCGCAGCGTAAAAAAGAAACTCCACTTCAACGCAAGATCACGCTTGAGCATCACCGCCAAGATAGCGCAGTTAAGAAACATGGATACCGTCGTCCCCAAAGCGAGCATGGCAAAGCCGAAGCGCGGAGTCATCCACCAACAAAAGGCCATATTCACAGCGATTGAGATAATTGATGAAATCACCGGAACACGTTGGCGATCGATGGCATAAAATGTCGGCACCCAAATTTTATACAAACTATAAAGTGGCAACCCGAGCACATACATCTTCAGCGCCATCGCTGTCATATAAGTACTCTCCGAAGTGAAACGGCCGCGCTCAAAAATTACACGAACTGTTTCATCACTCAAAGTAAACAACAGCGCCATGGCAGGAAGTACCGACAGAAAACTTAAATAGTAACTAGCAGACAAAGAACTTAAGGCCTCTTCTTTGTCGCCTTTTTTCCAAGCGGCGGAAAAATGTACTAGATTGGAATTCCCAATCGAGACCGAAAGAATTCCCACCGGAAGTTGGAACAACCTGAAAGCATAATTGAGCCATGAAGTGGCACCGACGGCTGAAGATGTCGCCAAAACAGTATTCACTAAAAGATTAATTTGAGCGGCAGCAAAACCAATAAGTCCTGGTCCCAAGAGTGCGACAATTTTTTTTGCTCTTTTACTGCCAATTTCAGTGGGACGAATCGGTCCATAGCCACGCTTAATTAAGAGTGGCAGTTGCACGATGGCCTGCATGAATCCACCTAGCATGGCACCCCAACCCAGACTTAAAACTGGTGAGTACCCTTCTCGGTCAAGCCAGCCTGCTAACAACAGCATCGAGAGAATACTCATGACGTTGTACGAAGCCGGCGCAAGTGCGGGAACAAAAAAAACACGTAATGAATTCAGCGCACCCATAAACAGAGCGGCCAGTGAAATAAAAAATAAAAACGGACACATGATTCGAGTCAGCGTCACAGTAAGTTCAAACTTCTCCGGCTCAAGCTTAAAGCTAGGAGCAAAAACTGAAATCAACTCAGGCGCAAAAGCAAAAATCAAAACACTGATGACACTGGTGAGTGCGCCGAGAATAATAAAGAGCTCCCACAAAAGTTTTCGGCCAGCACTTTGTGATTCTTGATTCGCCTCTGTGAAAGTCGGAACAAACGCTGAAGAGAAGGCACCTTCCGCTAACAAATCTCGCAACAAATTCGGAATACGGTACGCCACTAAGAATGCATCAGTGAGTCCGCTGGCCCCAAAATACGCTGCCATAATTTGTTCGCGCACTAATCCCAGAATGCGTGAGCAAAAAGTGGCGATCGCCATAACAAAGGAAGACTTCAAAACATTCTTGGTCGACATATTCTTCATTGTAAGAACGAAGAGTCATTACGTCAGAGAAAAATAACTCGTAGTACCTTGGGGGGACATTATTTTGGCAGGGGCAAAACGCCCCTATAACGCATCCAAGCAAGTGACCTAAATAACTCAAGTAGAGGACCAGGCTGCTTTTTTGGCCCCGCACAATCTGACTTCCCCTCACCTACACGTCAGAAGAAAAAAGTGAAAAGGCCCTCTGAAAGCGGCTTTTGAGGCGTATGATTTCTTTAAGCAGGATGCGAGCAAAGGAGTGCTCGGGATCTAGGATGGATAACCTTACAGCACTCCTTTTACACACACATCCGGGAAAATGGATTTTCCCACGAGAGAAGGAGGCCCCTATGTATCTTGCAATCGCCGTGGAAACCAAACA
>JBIKNE010000405.1:0-2876 GCA_044358855.1 Bacteriovoracaceae bacterium
ATAATATCGGTGATGCGCTAGCGACCAGAGAAGTGATGAAGATGTTACGCGAGATGGGTGAGGCACGAGGCGGTCCCGCTCCTATGACAGATCGAGACCGCTCAGCATTTTTATCAGGTTTTGAGCAACTGATTCAGAAAATCAAAAGGCGCTAGACTAATCCCAGTCTTGGTCGTCTTGCGCGAATTCAACTTTCTTCACGAAACATTTTGTGCCGACTGAATGAACTTCTACGATGTAGAAAGAAGAGCCATTGCCAAAATTAAAAAATTCTCTCTGCCATGATCCGTTGTGTTCGTAATCGTCGAACTCGTTGCCGAACGCACTGACGAATTCTGAGACGTTTTCGATGTAACCATCAATCACTGCCTGATTAGCGGCGGCATTGAAGGCCGTGTTGTAGCATTTGGTACCAGCAAAACTGGTGAGTGAAATAAGCATTAAACTGAGAGCGAGAATCGTTTTCATAAAGACCCCTTTGAGTTAAGTTAGGGGCCTTGTAGCATCAGCGATTCTTCAGAGTCACGTTAAGATTTTCGATAAACGCTACTCAAGGATTAGATATATAGAATGAACACACGAGGGTTTCACGTCTGTGAAACCCTGTTTAGATTGATTCTTTCTGTACGTCTTTATAGAAGGCCAGGTAGCGCTTCATCACGTGGATTGGGTAATCCTTGGGGCGCACGTTCTTTGCTAAGGCATTTTTCACGTTAGTTGGACCCATATTGTAGGCCGCCAAATAGAGCTGGCCGTGGCCCTTGAATTTTTCTCTCAGCCAAGCAAGGTAAGCGGTACCTAGGCGGATGTTAGTGAGTGGGTCTTTAAGTGAGTTATTGCCACGCCACTTGGTTTCAGTCATTTCTGACATCCATTTGCCAGTGGTTGGGCGAATTTGCATAAGGCCAATCTCACCCACAGGTCCTTTGGCGATTGGATTAAAGCTTGATTCACCCGAGATTACCGCCATAACAAAAAATGGGTCGAGTGAGTGTTTCGTCGCTTCGACGATAATAGCATCAGCGATTTCATGGGCCTGTTTTTTATAGGCCTTGGGTAGGCGCTTTTCCACCATAGCTAAAATGGTTTGCTCCATCGCCTCATGGAATTGGGTGGCCTTAACAGCACTACGCTTAAAGCGTTTACCCAGAAGCTCCCGCGCATGCTCCATCCGATCATCGTGCTGAATGCTCGCTAATTCGCGAACCGGCACGGCCCAAGCTTGAATTGATACTAATAGACCCACGATTACTAGTGTTACCCCTGTCATATGCCACCTCATGTGTTGTGCCATTTATAGAGCAAGGGGCGTGCCGTTTTTTAGGGGGCTAAGTGACTTAATTTTCATAGGGAAAAAGCGATATTTTCGACACTGTCCAAGACCCAGGCAGGGCCTGATGTGATTTTGAGGATATGGAGATGGGGACTAGTTAGCTGAAATATGGTGATTAAAACTTCTCTCGCACGCTTAAGCGCTCTTCAGTGGTCATAACGACGTTAAATTTTAAATGAGAGATCTCGCGTCCATCGATCGTCTCGAGCTTTACACGCCAATTTCCTTGCCGCATATGGGCCTTTTCAGTTGAGCCGCGAAAGCCATCTTTGCGTCCACCTTGCAATTTAATTAAAATGCGATCAGTGTCTTCCCATTTATTTTGATTCTTGATCTGCCAAATCAGCACGAGGTCTTCCTCGAAAAAGGGTGGGGCAACTAATTTAAAAATCGCCATAGCTTTATCACCGTCGGCGTATAGGAAATCATTCTTAGGCATTTCTGGTGCATGGTAGGTTCGCGTGAACCAATCTTTTTTTGATTTTTCTACTTCATGGACGATTTTGAACTTTGTCAGCATTAATGGAACAGGTGGAATCACGGCGAGGTGGTAGAGCGCGAGATAGATTAAGAGTGTCGTGAGGGCCGGCCAGAAATAAAACTTTCTACGGATGAGCGAAGGCACTCGTTTGCCAATAAGAAAGTGGCCAAACAAAAGAGCTAAGAAAGCACAGATAAGAGAGAGTGTGAAAACTTCCGGGCCTAAACGATGAAGAAAAACGGGAACGAGGAAGGTAAGAAAACAGCAAAGGGAGAGTGTCCATAGCAGTGTACGAATCAAGGGACCTTTGGTTTGGATGAAAGGGATCTCGTTACACAGTAGAAGTAAAAGTAAGACGGCCAGGAAAATAAGTGGGGCAGTGGTGCCTGAGCTTTTCAAAAAGAAAATAGCATAGCCACGCAGTAGTCCACCTAAGAGGAAATGCACAAAAAGTTCTTGGAAGCGCCAAAGTTTTTGTAGGCGCGTCGATGGCGTCCAGCCACCAAACTTAAAGCGCAGCTCAAGAATGATAAGCATGAAAATGATAAACAGAGTCAGCGCTTGAAGAGCGAGAGCGGTATTCGTGTCAATCGGCTTTTCTCGCCAAAGGCTGAAAGCAAATCCCGCGGCAAAGGAGATTAGCGCCAAGGATGTGGGATGGCGCTGAATAAATGAGAGGATTGGTTTCATGCTTTTCTAAGTTTTAAGAGAGCGACGATAACCAGATAAACCGCCAAGACTAACAGCGAGAGGCTGGCAAAACTATTTAAGAGTGCCACATCAAATCCACTGGCGGCCTGCCATTGAGTCATGGTCATTTGAATGAGGGCCCAGAAAGTAATGGTTAAAACAAAGAGCATGGGAATCAAAGTAAAGGCAATGCGCTTTCTTTGTTGGTAAAGCCACAGGGTAATAGAGAGTAATGAGAGGGCAGCTAATAACTGGTTTGAAGCGCCAAAGAGAGTCCAGAATTTTGTCCACGAACCTTCTTGCATGGTGAATAAAATCAAAGCAGGAATGGCGAGTGTTAAAAGTGTTCCTAGGATGGCGCCCATTCTACCT
>JBIKNE010000028.1:0-10746 GCA_044358855.1 Bacteriovoracaceae bacterium
CTTGGTTACCTGCATGCCATAGAGCTCAATGATCCTCCGGCAAGCTTTGGTTATTTTGATCGCATCAAAGACCATCCACTTCGTCCACGCTTCTTTGATTCCTTCTACACAAAAATCGTTGCTCAAAAGTTTGGCCTTGAAGAAGCTTATCAGGTCGCCCTGGAGCTCTGGAATAATACTCACGATAATCCAAGCAGCAAGAGACGTTTATCAATCTATCTATATTCATTAAAAGCTCTCATTGATTTAGATTGCCTCAATCGAAAATTACCAAACTGCGATAATTTAGATTTCGAAAAAATGCCTTACTTGAGAAATACTGATGGCAGCTGGCGAGCTCAAAGTCCTGTTCGCCCAATGAAGCTTAATCCTAACCCAAAATAAAAGAGAGGCTTGGAAGCCCCTCTTTTATTGTTATTTTAAACAATTTAGTAACCGCTTGAACGTTGAAAGAGTCTTTTACGTTGATCAATTGTGAAGGCTGAGGCACTTGATGTGCCTGCATCGAATTGATCAAACTGGGTGTCGATAATACCTAGAGCGCCTATTTGGAATTCCGTTTCAACAACACATGTCTCACGACGAAGTAATCCACAAGGGGCAGCGGCGTCTGCTGTTGAAAAGTAAGTTGCTAAGCTAGTTACTGTTGCAGCGTTAACTGAACCACTTTTCTTCGCTGCACTAAATCGACCAGCACCTAAGGCACCATCGGCCGTGGTCGCTGCAGGACATTCAGTACCGTCCACACCGTTAGTAGTAGCAATTTGATGTGTTCCAGACGCAGGGTCAACAGTGAAACCTGTAGCGTAGAAACGTTGATCTGATTCGTTTGACGGATTGTACCCCATGTACTTTAAACATGAGTGGTAAGTGTCATAGTCAGAATAAAACGATTGAAGGGCTGTATAAGCTGCTGACAACTGAAGTTTAGCTTCAGAGGACTTAGACTTCGCCTGGTATTTTTTAAAGTTAGGAACTGCCACAGCTGAGAGAACTCCGATGATGGCCACCACGACCATCAGCTCAACCAGGGTAAACCCCTCTTGAGCGCTTTTAAATAAACGTCTCATACTTCCTCCAAAATTCAGTCATTAAGAGACTGAGTCTGTTACGAATTCACTTAATGAATCCGGAATCTTCAAAGGTCTTCTATTATTGTCCCCAGCATGAAGAGCCGACGAAATAATCTAAAAACCTCATCCAATAGAACTATTTTAAACTAAAACTAATAAAATAGAGCAAAATCACTCAAATTCAATAGTTTTAACGACTTATCAAATCACCCCTAAAAGCCCCTAATAATACACAATCAAAAGCGTCCACAATATCAGGCACTCTAGTCCCCAATATCAGCAGGATTAGGAGGTGCAGTATCGTCTTCTCCTCCACCGGCCGACATGAAGATTGGCAAGTACATCGCCACCAACACCATCGCTACCATGCCACCTAAGACAACGAGGATCATAGGCTCAATCAGCTTGGTGATATTATCGACAACTTCTTCCACTTCTTCTTCGAAGACGTTGGCTACTTTGAGCAACATCGCATCGAGGTTACCAGTCGCCTCACCGACTTTCATCATCTGGGTAACGAGCTCAGGAAAATAGCGAATTCGTGACAGTGGTTCAGTAATAGATTTACCCTCAGTCACCGCTCGTCTCACGATCATAAGATCTCGAGCGATTTGCTGATTATCTAAAGTCTCAATACAAATATCTAGAGCATCAATAATAGGCACACCAGCTGAGAGCATGGTCGAAAGTGTACGGGTAAAAGATCCAAGATTGGCCTTAATGATCAACTCACCAAAAAGTGGCATTCTCATCAAAAATCTGTCCCAAGCTAACTTGCCACTTTTCGTTCGAATGAAATTAATAAAAATCATAAAACCAGCAATGATTACTGGAATCATTAAGAGCGTATAGTTGGCAAAAAAATCAGAAAGATCCATCACAAATTGAGTGATGGCAGGAATCTGCTGTCCTGATTCAAGAAGGATTCCTACGAACTGTGGAACTACGAATGTCATCAAGCCCCAGAGAACCAAAACACCGACTACGATAACAATTGTGGGATAAGTAAGAGCACCCTTAACTTTCTTTTTTAGCTTGTCTTGTTTTTCCAGAAACTCGGCCAACTTAACTAGAATCGTATCTAAGATACCGGCCGCTTCACCCGCTCGAACTAAGTTGCAATACAGCTTATCAAAAGATTTAGTACCCATCAGAGCATCATAGAGAGACTTACCTGATTCAACCTGGCTCGCTACGTTCTTAATCGTCTTCTTGAAGAAAAGATTCTTTTCTTGCTTATACAATATTTCCAGGCACTCCATAATTGGGACACCTGCGTTTACCAGAATAGAAAATTGGCGGGTAAAACGCATGAGTTCTATCAAGCCAAATGGCTTTGAAATACCCTTATCTACCATCCATTGACCGAGATCAATTTCAAGTGCGGAAGGTTCAATTATTTTCGTAGGGCGAATACCTTGGCGTCTTAAATTACGTCTGGCTTCCTTGAGGGTTTCAGCATCTATGACACCCTCAAGTTTCTTTCCATCGTCTTTAAAGCCTACGTATTTATATTTACCCATCTAAAGTCGTCCCTATGGCTTTTTCTTGCTTGAAGTATTGTTGCCAATGCCCAACATTCGAGTAAGTTCTTCGGGGTTATTTGAGTATGAAATCGCTGACTCAGAAGTAATCACACCACCATCTAGTAGGCGTTTTAGGCCCTGGTTCATCGTTGTCATGCCGGATTCTTCTTGACCGATCTGCATCTGAGAATAGATTTGATGAATTTTATCTTCGCGAATCAAATTTCGAATAGCGGGAGTAATTCGCAAAATTTCTTGAACCGCAACTCGACCCTTAGGAATTTTTGGCAGAAGTTGTTGGGCGATTACACCTTGAAGAACGAAAGACAGGAGTGTTCGAATTTGAGACTGTTGATCACTTGAGAATACGTTCACAATACGGTTAATGGTTTGAACTGTAGAGTTTGTATGGAGTGTACCGAAAACCAAGTGACCCGTTTCTGCAATGGTAAGAGCCGCTTCGATCGTTTCAACGTCTCGCAACTCCCCCACCAGTACGATATCTGGATCTTGACGGAGAAGGGACTTAAGACCTTTGCCGAACGTAAGCGTATCTGCGCCAACTTCACGTTGGTTAACCAACGACATCTTATGCTGATGCACGAATTCGACTGGATCTTCTAGCGTAATAATATGGCCTGGAATAGATGAATTAAGGCGGTCAATCAGTGCTGCCAGAGTTGTCGACTTACCTGAACCCGTGGGCCCAGTCACAAGCACGAGACCACTTGAGACGTTAACAATATCTAGCAAAACTTTGGGTAAACCAAGTGCATCGAAATCAGGAATCAAGCTTGGAATCTGTCGAAATACAGCAGCAACCGCACTTTTTGAATAAAAGACGTTTGCTCGAAAACGAGCAAGTCCTTTAACGCCAAATGAAAAATCTAGTTCGAGATTTTTTTCTAGTTCTGCTTTTTGTTTTTCGGTAAGAATTTGATAAATCAATCGTTTGGTGTCATCAGGAGAAAGTGCACCTACTTTCACACGGACAATATCACCGTTAACTCGCATCCCTGGGGACGTACCCACAGTAATATGTAAGTCAGATGCACCTGATTCAACCATCACTTTAAATAGCTGTTGAATCTGTAACGCCGCAACTGCAGGATCATCCGCTTTTGACATGGTCGATGTAGAGTTCTGCTTAGTAGACATCTGTCCCCCGGTTTACATATTATCTGATGCTGAGTTTGCTAATGCTTCTTCTAGTGTCGTTAGCCCTTGAGCCACTTTTGTCAAAGCACACATACGCAAGGTCTTCATACCGTCACGTATCGCTTGTTTCTTAATGTCATCTGTTGAAGCATGCTTAATAATCAGTTCCCTGATTTTAGGTGTCATCGCCAAGACTTCATAAATAGCAACTCGACCCTTATATCCTGTGTTGTTACAAGTCTCGCAGCCTCGACCTTGATACACTTTAATTTTTTCTGCTGAGGCAGGCGCGAATCCACAGGCTATTAACTCGTCTATTGTTGTTTTTCTTTCTTCACGACAATTGATACAAATTTTTCGACAAAGACGTTGAGCTACGACCACGTTAAGGGCAGCCACAACCAAGAAAGGCTCAATGCCCATGTTTAACAATCGAGTAACTGTTGCTGGTGCATCGTTCGTGTGAAGGGTAGACAAAACCAAGTGACCCGTTAGTGCTGCTTCAACGGCAATCTCGCCAACTTCTAAGTCTCGAATCTCACCGACCATGATGATATCTGGATCTTGTCTCAAAAATGCCTTGAGCGATGAGGCAAATGTTAGACCGATGTCTTTTTTAACGTTTACTTGATTTACCCCTTCTAAGTTGAATTCAACGGGGTCTTCTGCTGTTGAGATATTGTTATCTGGCGTATTCAATTCGGCTAAAGCTGAATAAAGAGTTGTGGTCTTACCCGAACCAGTAGGCCCGGTAACCAAACACATCCCATAGGGACGCATAATCCCTTCTTTAAATACATCAATCTGCTTTTGCTCAAATCCAAGTTTAGTCATATCTAGCTGAAGGTTGGTTGAGTCAAGCAATCGAAGAACAACCTTTTCACCAAATAGTGTAGGCAACGAAGAAACACGATAGTCAATCGGTTTACCGCCAATGAGAAGCTTAATACGACCATCTTGTGGTTTACGTTTTTCAGAGATATCCATTTGGGACATAATTTTAAGTCGAGAAACCACTGCCGCCATCATACTTTTCGGCGGAGCTGCTGCCTCAACCAGTGAACCATCGATCCTAAATCTAATACGAAAGTTTTTTTCGTAAGGCTCAACATGAATATCAGACGCCTTTTTGATAAAGGCTTCGGCTAACATTCTGTTAACAAAAGTCACAACGTCATCGCCAATATCTTCGGCTTTAATATTTTCATCGCCCGCTGTAGCGCCTGTAACCTCAACGATGTTTCCGATAAGATCATCAACTGAGTCTTGAATGTTCGCGAACAACTTTCTCCATGAAGAGAGGTTCGTAAGGATAAACTCGACTTGTTTTTTAAAAATATCCGACAGCTCTTTGGCCGCCTCGGCAGGAATCGTTGGATCAAATGTCGCCAGGGTAACTTTCGAAACGGTTTTTTGGATCGGAATTGCTCGATACTTAACAACATATCGTTTTTTAAGAGTTGTTATTGTTTCAGTTGGTACCTTGGCGTTTCTTAGATCGATAAATGTCATCGAATATTTTTCAGAAACAATTTTGGCAAATTTGTTTTCATCAAAATATGGCATTCTCAGAAGTTCAAATTCTGATACTTCATCCTCTTTCCCTGAGGAAAGTCGGCGCAATTCCTTAAGAGTTGCCATACCTGTGTTGGTGACAACTTCGATGAATTCCTTGCGGATCATATTTTGCCCTTAAACTTCACTTCTACTTACACTTATATTCTAAACCTTTCGGCTACTTAGTGAGTGAAGTTAAATATGATTCTTATAATTTCCAGAATTTAACCGCGTGCTGCGCTTGGGTTTCAAGAAGTTCACTTCCATCAACATAGCTCCAAGGTTGCCCCTGAGCGGCCTCTTTGTTGGCCTTATGAGCGTAGTTCAAATCCCAAAAAACCCATGTGGCATCTAGCTTATTTTCAAATTTGAATTCTCGGGCGCAGGTATTTACAAGTATCTTTTTTGGATGAGTTTTATATTTCTCGATCAAATCTAACTGATTAAGTTCGTCACCCAATTTTCTTGAATGTGTACTAAAGCTCTCACCCATTTCAGTCAGTATTAAAGCTACAACTTTTGCCATACTGCCGTCCCCTAGGATCACCCAAGTATTGCATCCATGTCTCTTTTTCATCAATGGAATGATTTCTTGAAGTGCTGTCGCATCTGTATTTGTAGCTTCGGGAATACCATTCTTAAATCGAATACAGTTTACTGCTGACCATTTCTTAGCTTCTTCAACTGCATATTTAAAATAGTTTATCTTCCACGGTGCTGTGATATTAACGCCTACATATGTGCTCGCAAGTAAATCAATCGGTGGCAAATTTGCATGATCTTTTATATCGATGAGTTCATACAGGATATTAGGTGATATGAGGCGGCGATAGATTTCAGGAGAGCGCGAATGAGCGATATCTTTTCCGATTAATGCGAGCCTAGGATAAGACATAGTCTTTTCCACGTTGAATATCTTTTTTAATTTGTTCTATTAAGTCGTTTACTGTTGAGAACTTCTTCTCTGCTCTTAAGCGTTCAAGAAACTTCACCTCTAGGGTTTCGCCATAGAGATCCTCTTCAAAATCAATCAAATGAGTTTCAATTGTTAATTTCTTATCATCCTTAAATGTTGGATTTTGGCCGATATTCGTGACAGATCTATAAGTCATTTTTTTCGTCGAAGTTTCCGTGACATACACTCCCCCGGCCGGATGAATAATGTCGCTATCAATTTGCAAATTAGCCGTTGGAACACCAATTCTCTTACCTCTGCCTTCCCCTTTTACAACAATACCTTCTATTGAAAATGGTCGACCGAGAAGTTCGCGCGCCTTGAGCATGTCTCCCGCTGATAAAGCATTTCTAATTAGAGTAGAAGAAACTTTTTGGGTAGAGGCAGTATAAACACCGCATTCCTCAACAAGTATTCCCTTACCAGCACAATGCCTTTTCACAATATCTGCATCGCCTTGCTTGTTCGCGCCGAATGCAAAATCCCATCCAAGATAAATCGCCTTCAGTGCAGGATAGATGAGAATATATTTGTCGAGAAATTCGGTTGCACTTAAAGTGCTAAAATCCCTATTAAATGGAAGCTCGATCAAAAAATCTACATCTAGTTCAGATAACCAAGAGCGCCGTTGTTCATAGCTACTCAACAGAAATCCCTCGGTGTGATTTTGCAGAATTTTTCTTGGATGCGGTATGAATGTCACTATCCCAAGGACTTGGTTGGCTTCAGATGTGGTTTTTCTAAGTTCCGCAATTAGTTGCTGATGACCGAGATGTACACCGTCAAAATTTCCAAAAGTTATGGCAAGGGCCGGAGATCCGTGGTGGATTAAGTCCGCAAGACTTTCAAGAATCTGCATACTTTCTCCTGATTTCTTTTTTTAATTCACGAGCGTATTTCCCTTCTAGCCTTAAGACTTGAACACCGCTTTCTTTTCCATATTCTTGACGCATAAGTTTTTGAACGATGTCCAAATAGTAAGATTTAGTTTGCTCACTTAAGTTGGAGGATTGAATTATTTTTTCCAAGTTATCATTTTCACCTTTTGCGAGATGATAGAAAACTTTGAGTAAGGACGAATTAGAAACTTGCTGATGTTGCATCGTCTTTATTTCTTGAATCCATGTCTCGTTCGATTTGATACTTGCAACAAGATCTCTTCCTTTCCAGGCAGCTACCAGTATGAGAACTCCGGCAAGTAAACTCCACCAAAAGCCCATCTGAGACCACCAGGCCACTGACTGCAGCTCGACGGGGGCATCAGACTTTTCCTTCAAATCCGAAACTTCTTGTTTCTCGTTTTTTTGATCTCTCATTGGTGCAACTGTCGGATTGGCAATTCCTGCAACCTTAAGCAAGGGAATCTCCTGCTTAAATGTCTCATATCGATTAGTTTCCGGATCAAAATAACTTAATTCAAAGGGGACACTTTTCACTTCTCCAGGGGCTTTCCCAAGGTAAGTATATTCAAATGTTTTAATCGCATTCTCTCCGCCAACTAAACCCAAGTCTGACTTGGCATCAAATTTTTCCAATTGTGGGACGTCCCAAAGAGCAGGGGCTTCCATATTCTCAAGATTTCCCGTTCCACTTACGGTTAACTTCGCCTCAAGGGGTTCATTTACAAGTAAATTTGATCTGCCTACTTTGAGTTCCACTTTATGTTTACCAACTAAACCCTTAAAGGATGCAGGTTTTCCAGCCGAAGGTAGAGGCTTAACCACAACCTTAACTGGAGCGCTAGAGATCGTGCGAGTCTTTAAATCGCGCATCCCAGATCCAAACGCAAAACCCAAATTCCCAAATGGATCACTCGTATATGTAGTACTGATATCCATGGGATCAACAATCAATGTGCCTGTCTTTTCTGGATACAACCTAGCCGTATAAATCTGTGAGCGCCTAAAGAGCTCTCCATTAACCGAAACACGCTGCGGGTTTTCACTTTCATTGAGATACCGCTTCATGAATCCATCGAGCTTTGGATATTTCTTTATGTCGAATGATTGCAAAGTCACTTTCGTATATATGAAATAACGAACAGTTATTCCTTCACCTTCATAGACTTCTTTTTTGGGGACATCTGCCTCCAAGAAAACTACTGTTGGCTCTCTTCTAGCTTCCAAGACATCTATACCAACGGCCGGCTCCCTGATAGTTTTTCCATCAATCTTAACAATTACATCTCGAAGCGAGATTCTGCCCACTCTATCTGCCCGAGCCTCATACACGATTAGCAATTCACGCTGTGTAGTGAGTGTCCCATTTTGATAAACTGTCTTAGTAGAAAGACCTTGTACATGTTTCCCAAGAACTTCAAAACCATCTGGCTTAAAAGTAATACTAGGCTCAGACGCCCCCTTCGTTTGGCATTTAAAAATGATCTGGAAGACTTCCCCCTTAACTGGATCCCGCGGGCTTGTCTCAACAACTACGTCATCCTGGGCGAACACAGAAGACGCCATAAACATTATAATAATCAAAAGGCAGATGAGATTTCTCATTACCAATCCTTTTTCTTTGCACCAGTTCTTTTCTGCGTTGAAGTATCAAGCAATTTAAGCTGCAACTTCCTATCATCCTGCTTTAACTGCTCTAGGAGTGGTGAAGCCTTGGCCCGTTTCTGCTTTTCATCACCGCCTTCTGGCTCACCCGGCTCTTGCTGCTGATCCTTTTCCTGTTCATCATTCTTCTGACCATCGCTTTTCTCTTCGCCTTGGTCTTTTTTATCTTTGTCTTTATTTTTGGGATCAAATGGATTCTTATTCTCTTTATTATCCTCGCCCTTGCCCTCTGAACCTTCTTTGCTTTGATCTTTAGATTGACCACCTTCGCCTTCACCACTACTTCCAGAATTTTTTTGCTCTTGATTCTTGTCTTTATCCTGATCCTTGTCTTTCTTTTCGTTTTTCTTTTTGTCTTGCTGAGGTGGCATCAGCGCTCGACGAATATTCTGTCTCATTTTATCTACAAGCTCAGATGATAACTCCCCGCGCTTAGCAAGCTCATCAAGCCTGCCATATTTATCCAGGGCCCCTGGTATATTTCCAACCTCTAGTTCAGAAGTAGCCCAATTAAAAAATGACTCTTCATTTTCTTTTAGATTTTCACCCTCAAGATTTTCTTGATAAAGCTTCTGAGCTAAATCATGTTCTTTAATTTTAATCAACTGATCAGCTAGGTTGATTTTTTCTTTTTGATCGAGTTCACCAGCTTTAAGCTGACTAATCCTTTTGAGGATATCAGCCGGGATTTCCTTTTTTTCTTCAGCAAATCCCAATCCACTAATAAGTAATATCGAGAGAGCAAAAGGCCTAAAGAATCTTAGTCCGAATGCTAGTCCCATTAATAATAATCCAGGTATTGCCCATCGCTCCATTGCAACTGGCCTAATCACATTCTCGCCTTCTTTACTTTCTGCTTTTTTTGAATTTAAAAAATTGAGTATCTGATCTGTAGGGAGGTCATAACTTTGAGCAAAGAAATAAGTGGCATTTTTTTGATCTTTTACTGCACTCTTAAAAAAATCTTCGTTAAGTTTAGAAATTACGTTCACACCCAAACTGCGCTTAACGCCATAATACATTCCGGAATTATCTCGCATAGGGACTGTTCCACCCTCTTTAGTACCTATCGCAACTAAAGCCAAATTTATGCCATCAGGCACCTTGAATGCTTCCGTATCTGCATTATCTTCACCGTCTGTAATAACAACAATATTTCCAATGACAGTTTTATCCTTTACATCAAAATATCTAACCGCTTCTTCGATGGCGATACCAATCGATGTTCCGGCGTTCATGTTTCGAAGTTGTTTCACACTATCTATTCGAGCATCAAGGAGATCTATGTCGGTGGTGAATGGAACAAGCTTCTTCGTAATATCCGCAAAAACCATTACACTCACATGGTGACCGACGGCTTTACGAACGAAGTGTTTTGCCACGAGAACGGCTTTTTCTAAACGATTCGGCCTAACATCTTCGACTAGCATTGATGTAGATGTATCTATTAATAGGATTGTCTTTTCTTGGCGCACCTTCCCCTTGATCTTTATCTCTTTTTCTCGTGGATCAAGCACCACTATAATCACCAAAGCGGTTCCAAGTATCAGTGCAATGCTAGATAACTTATTAATTATTGATCTTTCGAAGAACCAATAATGTTTTACCCATTTAAAGAATCCAGTCTCAAGCCAAAGATAAACAACAACAACTGCAATAATCGCCGTAATGACCCACGGTAAATTATCTAATTGTATAAAGTTCATATCGCTTCTCTCAAAAAGAGTCTTCTCAAGAACTCTACTAATAGGAATAACGCTAATCCCGTCACGAAATACGAATAGTAGTGTTCTTCATATATCACTTGGTTTTCAACTTTGATTTCAGTTCGTTCTAGAGTATCGATGTCTGCAAAAACCCGACTCAAGGCTTCTTCATCTGTCGCAGGATAAAATTTTCCGCCTGTTAACGTA